>CAXTPJ010000107.1:0-8124 GCA_964245855.1 uncultured Ferruginibacter sp.
AGTATTTGTTTCGGCAAGTTTTACATTTTGTTTTTTAGCACCGGTTTCAGCCCAACAAGGCAATGTGGTCAATGTTGAAATCAATGAAAATAAAACCCATCAAACCATTCGCAATTTTGCAGCTTCAGATGCGTGGAGTACACAATTTACCGGCAATTGGCCCGATGAAAAAAGGAATGCGATCGCCGACTGGCTTTTCAGCATGGATACGTTAACCAACGGAAATCCTAAAGGAATTGGGCTAAGTATGTGGCGGTATAATTTGGGCGCAGGAAGTGCAGGACAAGATAGCAGCGGCATAAAAGATGAATGGCGCAGGGCAGCGTTAACCACCAGTGAAAACGAGAATGAAATAAAAAAAGTACAGGCACAAAACTGGTTTCTGCAGGCGGCAAAAAAAAGAGGGGTGCAGGAATTTCTTGCTTTCTATAACAGTCCACCGGTTGCACTTACTACTAACGGTAAAGCGTATGCAACAAAAGGCCAGTGCAATATCGATAGTAAACAATACAAGGCTTTTGCAGACTACACAGTAACTGCAATCAACGCAGTTAAGCAATCAACCGGTATTACCTTTAATTATATCAGCCCGGTGAATGAACCACAATGGGATTGGAGCGATGGTGGACAGGAAGGTTGCCCTTACAATAATGTGGAGATAAGCAATGTGGTTAAAGCATTCAGTAAGGCATTCACAGAAAGCAAACTCAACACAAAATTAATCGTCACCGAATCAGGCGATTTAAAATATTTATTACCGGCAAATGATAAACAGGATAAAGATGCACAGGTAGCTGACCTGTTTAATCCGGCTTCTACGATATACATTGGCAACCTGCCGAATGTTAACCCTTCCATTGCTGCACACAGCTACTTTACAACTTCTCCTTTCGAAAAAGGAATGGCTTTAAGAAATAAGATCAGGGACAGCATTGCATTGATAAAGGGCCTCGAATACTGGCAATCGGAATATTGCATTTTGGGCGATAACGGAGGTGAAATAAACGGTGATAAAAAAGACCTTGGAATGACCGCTGCATTATATCTGGCAAAAGTGATGTACGAAGATTTAGCCGGCGGCAATGCAGCAGCCTGGCAATGGTGGACAGCCATTTCAGCGTATGATTATAAAGATGGATTGGTGTACATAGACAAAAGCGAAAAAGATGGCAATATCTCCGATAGTAAAATGTTGTGGGCCATGGGTAACTACAGCCGTTTTGTTAGGCAGGGCATGAAAAGGTTCGAAGTAAATATTGATACCAAAGAAATACTGGTATCTGGTTATAAAGATGCAGCGAAAGGGACAGTAGTGCTGGTTTTTGTAAATGAATCAGCAACAGAAAGATCATTGAAAAATGCTTCCGCATCAAAGAAAAAAATTATCAGTTACACAACTGATGCAGGCAGCAATTTGGCAAAAAAAATAACCACTTTTAATGAACTGGTTATTCCTGCCAAAAGTATAGTAACAGTTGTGGTAAACCGGTAACATATAATAAAGAAAGTATTTTAAACAAGGAATGATATGAAACAACGAAACATACCAATTCTCATCTTGCTGGCGCTGATACAGTTTGCTGCAAACGCCCAACAGCAATTGTTTACAAGTGGCTGGCAGTTTCACAAAGGCGATATTGCCAATGGCGAAAAAGCAACATCCGATGTTGTTGAATGGAGGGCTGTCAACCTTCCACACGACTGGAGCATTGAAGGGCCTTTCAGCGATGAATGGGCAAGCGCTACCGGTTATTTGCCCGGTGGTATTGGTTGGTATAAAAAAGCATTTACGGCCGCTTCAAACTGGCAGGCTAAAAATATTTTTATCTACTTTGATGGCGTGTATAAGAATAGCACGGTTTGGTTGAATGGCCACTTACTTGGCAACCGGCCCAATGGTTTTACCCCATTTGAATATGAGTTGACAAAGTATATCAACTTTAAAGGAAGCAATACGATTACTGTAAAAGTTGATCATACTGATTTCGCTGATTCCCGCTGGTACACAGGCTCCGGCATTTACCGCAATGTTTACCTCTCTGTAAAAGAGCCGGTACACATTGCCAAATGGGGCGTGCAGTTTACCACGCCAGCCATTACCAAACAAAGCGCTGCTGCCAATACAAAAGTGACAGTGGTAAATGCAGGTACACAAAATGCAACGGTAACAGTACAGGCAACTTTAAAAGATAGTGAAGGCAGAATAGTTGTTAGTGCAAACAAGCAGGTAAAGCTTAACAAAGCCGATAGTGTTATAACCAATCTGTCATTCACTATCAGCAACCCGCAGTTATGGTCTGTTGATAATCCTGCCTTATATACGTTGTCTGTTGCATTGATCAGCAATGGCAAAACGATTGATCAATACACTGAAAAAACAGGCATCCGGAAAATAAAATTTGATGCGGACAAAGGATTTTTTCTTAATGATGAAAACCTGAAATTAAAAGGCGTTTGTATTCATGATGATGCCGGTGTACTGGGCGTAGCAGTTCCAAAAGAAGTCTGGATCAGGCGGTTGCGTACGTTGAAAGAAGGCGGATGTAATTCAATCAGGTTAAGCCACAACCCGCATGCAGACTATATCTACGATCTCTGCGATGAGTTGGGTTTCCTGGTAATGGATGAGGCATTTGATGAATGGGAAACCGGTAAAAACAAATGGATAAAAGGCTGGAACAAAGGTGAGCCGGGCAAAGATGGTTACAGCAAATATTTTAAAGATTGGGCCGACCAGGACCTGCGGGATATGATATTGCGCAGCTTCAATCATCCTTCTATTATTATGTGGAGCATTGGTAACGAGATCGACTACCCGAACGATCCATACTCACATGAAGTACTGAACACCGGGAACAATCCGCAGATATATGGTAAAGGTTATCTGCCCGACCATCCTGCTGCTGCCCGTTTGGGTGAAATTTCAGAACATTTGGTTAAGGTAGCCAAAGCCTGTGATACCAGCCGTCCCATCACAGCAGCGCTTGCAGGCGTCATCATGTCGAACTTCACCACTTATCCCAACAGTTTGGATATTGTTGGCTATAATTACCAGGAATACCGCTATGCAGAAGACCATCAAAAATATCCCAACAGGGTAACTTATGGAAGTGAAAATGGTATGCAGTTGAATGCCTGGAAAGCGGTTGACAGCAATGAATACATTTCAGCTCAATATTTATGGACTGGTATTGATTATTTAGGTGAAGCCGGTGTGTTTCCAAACAGGAGCAATACCGCAGGTTTGATCAATCTCGGTGGTTTTCCAAAACCCGAATTTTATTTCAGGCAATCGTTGTGGTCAGCCAAACGAATGGTATTTATTGGTACCACGCAAATTCCTAAAAGTGATGACAGGGGTATCTGGAGCCACAAAAGGGCATCACCGGTATGGAACGGAAATGTTGGTGACTCGGTAAGGGTGAACTGCTTTACCAATTGCAGCGAAGCAGAATTATTTCTCAACGGAAAATCTTTAGGAAGAAAAAGTCTGGCTTCATCAAAAAACAATATACTTTACTGGGACATAACTTATGAAGCCGGTGAGTTATCTGTAAAAGGATACAACGACGGTAAAGCGGTAACAGGAAATGCTCTTGCCACCACAGGTGTAGCGGCACAGATAAAAACAACCCTGTATGAAGATGCATTGATCAATCCTAAAACAGGATTAAGACAAATCGAGATAAGGTTAGCGGATGAAAAAGGCCAGTTGGTATATGCTGCAAAAAATGAGGTAACCGTAACTGTTAGTGGCGCTGCCAAATTGCTGGGCATCGAAAGCGGTGACCCTTCCAGTGTTGAACCGTACACTTCCAATAAAAGAAAAGCAATGAATGGTACGCTGATCGTTTATGTGCAACCAGTAGCGGATAATAAGCCGTATGAAATTAGCATAACCTCTCCCGGCCTTCAACCGGCAGGGCTGAAACTAAATGGTAAATAATATAAGCCAGCACGGCTTAAAAAAATATTCTGCTGTTATGATAAAGAAAATAGTATTCTTCGCTGCCCTGTTTTATTCAGGTGTTTTATTTGCTCAAAAAGAAAAGCACAGCTTCAGTTTGGGCGACAGCGCTTTTTTACTGGATGGTAAACCGTTCCAGATTATTTCCGGTGAAATACATTATCCAAGGGTGCCACGGGAAGCCTGGCGCCAGCGCATGCAAATGGCAAAGGCAATGGGCATCAATACCATTGGTACTTATGTATTCTGGAATGTAAATGAACCGGAGAAGGATCAGTTTGATTTTACCGGCAATAGCGATATTGCAGCGTTTGTAAAAATAGCACAGGAGGAAGGTCTATGGGTTATCGTTCGACCTTCTCCTTATGTGTGTGCAGAGTGGGAGTTTGGCGGTTACCCTTACTGGTTGCAGAACGAAAAAGGTTTGGTCGTTCGCAGTAAAGAAGCACAATACCTGGCAGAGTATAAAAAATACATCAATGAAATTGGCAAGCAGTTATCGCCCTATTTAATAACCAATGGCGGCAATATTTTAATGATGCAGGTAGAGAACGAGTATGGTTCTTATGGCAGTGATACACAGTACATGGAGATCAATAAAAAGATGTTCATTGATGCTGGTTTCAACACAGTGCTGTACACCTGCGATCCGGTGAAAGATGTTGCCAAAGGAAAATTGCCGGGTTTGATGACAGCGGTAAATGGTGTAACCGATCCCATCAAATTAAAATCGATTGTAAGAGCGAACAACAATGGTAAAGGCCCATTCCTGGTGGCAGAATGGTACCCGGCCTGGTTTGATTGGTGGGGAGAAAAACACCATACGGTGCCGGCAGAAAAATACATGGCAGAACTGGATGCCATGCTGGGCGCCGGTATCTCTATCAACATGTATATGTTTCATGGTGGTACTACCCGTGGTTTTATGAATGGCGCTAACTGTTACGATACTTCTTATTTTCAGCCACAGATCAGCAGCTATGATTATGATGCCCCATTGGATGAAGCCGGAAATGCTACCGACAAATTCATGCAGTTTCGTTCCATCATTCAAAAACATACAACAAAGGCATTGCCGGAAGTACCTGCTGCAAAAAAAGTGATCGCTATTCCCTCATTGCAGTTCCAGTCTGCTACGGATATTTTTTCTATTTTACCCAAACCGGTTACATCAACTCAACCATTAACGTTTGAAAAATTAAACCAGGCGTATGGGTATGTATTGTATCGCACTAAAATAAAAAATGGCAAATCAGGGTTGTTGAAAATTAAAGAGCTGAGGGATTATGCCGTAGTATATGTGAATGGAAAAAAACAGGGAGTGGCTGACAGGATGCTGAAAGTTGACAGTCTTGCCATTGAACTCAGCACTGGCGAAAATACCATTGATATATTGGTTGAGAATTGTGGCCGTATCAACTTTGGTCCTAACCTTTTAAAAAACAACAAAGGCATTACGGAGTCGGTATCGTTGAATGGTACAACACTGAAAGGATGGCAGATGTTTTCGCTGCCGATGACTGATATCAGTAAGATTGCTTTCAATAACAAACCAGCCAACGGAGCAGCCGTTTTAAAGAAAGCCGGTTTTGATTTGTCAGCGATAGGCGATACTTACCTCGACATGGGCAACTGGGGCAAAGGGGTGGTTTGGATCAATGGACATAACCTTGGAAAGTACTGGCAAATTGGCCCGCAGCAAACATTGTATGTGCCGGCAGAATGGTTGAAGAAAGGGAAAAATGAAGTAGTTGTTTTTGAAATGATCAAACCGGAGCAAAATGAATTGCATAGCCTGGAACGCCCTATCTTACAGGATCTGAAAGTTGATACCAATATTTTTTTATAAAATTGTCTGATGAAGAAACTTGCAGTTGTTTTAATTGCCGCCGGTATTGCAAATTGTTTTTCCAATGCTGCGGATGCTCAACAAATTACTCCCGTCGGTAACCCGATCATCACTGATATATATACCGCCGATCCTGCGGCATTGGTGGTAGGCGACACCGTTTTTTTATACACTGGCCATGATGAATGTGAGCCGCCGAAAGAAAACTATGTGATGAACGAATGGCTCTGCTTTTCATCCACCGATATGATCCACTGGACAAAGCGTGGCAGCCCGTTGAATGTAAAAGCATTTACCTGGGCAAAGGCTGATGCATGGGCTTCGCAGGTAATCAACCGCAATGGAAAATATTATTTTTATGCAGCCATCGAACACAACGCTGATCATCCCGGCAAAGCCATTTGCGTAGCGGTTGCGGATAATCCAACCGGGCCGTTTAAAGATGTCAAGGGCAGCGCCCTTATTACAAATGATATGACGACAGCTACCGGTATCACCTGGGATGACCTTGATCCGAGTGTGATCATCGATAACGGACAGGCATACCTTTTTTGGGGCAATACCAAATGCTATTATGCAAAGTTGAAAGCAAACATGAACGAACTCGATGGCGAAATTAAAGTGATCGACCTGCCACAGTTTACAGAAGCTCCATGGATACACAAACGCAACGGCTGGTATTATCTTTCGTATGCTTCCGGCTTCCCTGAAAAGATCGTGTATGCCATGAGCAAGAATATCAATGGCCCGTGGCAGTACAAAGGTGTATTAAATGAACTGGCCGGAAACAGTAACACCAATCACCAGTCCATCATTTCATTTAAAGGAAAAGACTATTTTATTTATCACAACGGCGGCATCAATACACATGGTGGCAGCTTTAGAAGAAGCGTTTGTGTCGATCGTTTGTACTACAATGCTGATGGTACAATGAAACGGGTTGTGATGACATCAGAAGGCATAAAATAGCGTCATGAAAAAACCTTTGCTGCATTTTTATTGGACTGCTCTACGGCGTTGTATATTACGATTAGTTGCATTGCAGCCATGCGGCTTTAAAATTATTGAAGAACAATAATAGGTTGATTATGAAGAAAAGATACTTATCGCTGATCATTGTTACATTACTCATTTTTTGTGTTCCAACAAATGCACAAACTAAGCAGGTGTTTACCAATGCTTACCTGTTTACCTATTTTACCGGCAACGATAAAAGTGAAGAAGCCATTCGCTTTGCAATTAGTAAAGATGGTTACCATTATACTGCCTTAAATGATGATAAGCCCGTTATTACATCTGATACCATCAGCGAAACCGGTGGTATAAGAGATCCTCACATTTTGCGAGGAGCAGATGGAAAATCTTTTTACATGGTGGCAACCGACATGGTAAGCGCCAATGGCTGGAACTCAAACAGGGCAATGGTTTTGTTGAGATCAACTGATTTAACCCATTGGTCGCATGCGGTTGTCAATATACAAAAATCATATCCCAATGGTGATCAGCTCGAAAGGGTTTGGGCACCTCAAACCATCTACGACAGCAAAGTAAAAAAATACATGATCTATTGGGCAATGAAATACAAGGACACACCCGACAGGATATTTTATGCGTATGCCAATAAAAACTTTACTGCACTGGAAGGAACGCCGAAACAATTATTTTTCAGCAAAGATGATAAGTCCAGCATTGATGCAGACATCATGGAGAAGGATGGTAAATTCCATTTGTTCTTTAAAACAGAAGGCAATGGAAATGGCATCAAACAAGCCATTTCCAATAACTTAACCAGCGGCTATATCCAGCAGGATAATTACCTGCAGCAAACGACAGAACCGGTAGAAGGTTCAGGGGTATTCAAATTAAACAATAGTAATGGCTACATCTTAATGTACGATCGTTACACTACCGGGAAATACCAGTTTACTTATACGGAAGACCTCCTTCATTTTAAAGTGATCGACCAGGATGTATCCATGAATTTTCATCCACGCCACGGCACCATCCTGCCCATCACCAATAAAGAAGCCGAGTCATTAACTGCCAAATATTATACCGCCGCAAGCGCTTTGTTGCAGCCTCAATCTGCGTTCATCAAAACAAAAAATATTGTGTATGATACGGCAAACGCAACCATCAGTTTTTTACTGAAACCAAGTGCCGATACAAAACACTTCGATCCAAAATTTGCTGTATTGCCAGGCATTACCATAGCGCCTGCAGGTGCGGTGAATCTTTCGCAACCGGTAAAATATTCCGTGCAGGTAAAAGGACAGCAACCACAATATTTTTCAGTCAAAACATTACA
>CAXTPJ010000108.1:0-8118 GCA_964245855.1 uncultured Ferruginibacter sp.
CGCATCTGTGGCTGTATATAGTTCGGTATCATTACCTGCTAGGGCTACTTTCTTTTGTACACTGTCGGCAGCATCTTTTTTGAATACGCTGTACTTTAAAGTAAGAATCTGTGTGTATTCATTCCAAATGGCAGATTTTACACCATCGATCGAATATGCTGCCGTTTCAATACGCCTTTTATCCATACCGCATGTGCCTGATACTTTTATGTTCTGTGTTTTTATACCAATTTCCCTTTGTGATTTATCGCTTTGTGCATTAGCAGATTGAAAGGCGGCAAATGCAAACAACATTGCAACCAGTATTTTTATCGTTTTCATTATTATATTTTTTGATTAATTGAATAAATTCAAGGCTTGTCTGCTGAACAACCAACAGCAAGTAAAATTGAGTTTAATCAATTATCATATCCTGAAAACACAAAAGAGAATATTCCGTGATGGAAGATTGAGTGAGGGTGGCCTTTTATAAAATGGGTTAATTAAGCTAATGATGGCAAGGTTTGCCACCTTATAATCATCATGTATATATAGTATTGCCGGGGAAAGTGGCGCAGCTAAATCAAAAGCTGCCTGTTCACCATTTTTTTGATCGCTTTTTAATTTTAGTATAACTGTTCTATTATCGCAGCAGCCCTTCTTCGATGCAATTTTGCTGTCTTTTATTTCTGTATTAACTGCAAAAGAAACAGTTTTTACTTTGTCGCAGCAATAGAAATAGTTGACACTTATTCCAAGTGAAACGACACTATAGCTAATTAAAATTATTATCAGTAAAACTCTCTTCACCGCTTTTGATTATTTACAAGGTAAAGTTATGTAGGAAAATTGTCGCTGAGTTATTTAATTTTTGAAAAAAGTTATATTTAATTGTCAAACTTTATCTAAAGGCTTTCTCTTACCCCCGATATTTTTAAATTCCCTGGGTGAAAGCCCGATAACTTTCTTAAACTGCGCTGAAAGATGAGCAGGGCTACTGTAACCTAATTGGTAACTTATTTCTTTCAGGTTTATTTCTCCATATATTAGCAATTCTTTTACCTTCTCTACCTTTTGCAGTATAAAAAACTGTTCGATTGTAATGCCTTCAACTTCAGAAAAAAGCCGGGAAATTGAACTGTAATCTTTTTTGAATTCTTTACCGAGAAAGTTACTGATACTGAAATGCTCTTCAATATCACTTGATTGTACTTTATTGATTAAAAGATTTTTTATTTTCTCAATTTGTTTTTGCTTCTGATCATCCAATAATTCAAATCCTAAGTATTCTAATTTTGAGCTCAAATAGGAAAGCTGTTCGACAGTAACCGGTTCTGCAAGTTCTACTTCACCTAAGCTTATATTGACGATTGGTAGTTTGATTTTTTCAAATTCTTGTCTTACGGCTCCAATACATCGATTACAAACCATATTTTTTATAAAAACTTTCATTGAAAAAACCTTCATATCGGACAAATTTATAGAGACTATTGTTTTAAACAAAGAACCCTTTTCTTTACAGGTAACCAATATGTTATTAACTTTAAAAGTTAATTATTGATACATTGTTTCAATAATATATCTAGACAATTTTTTTAAACCGCTTATTTTTGCTATCCATGAGACTTTTCGCAATCATAATGAGCGTATACCTTTTAGGCTTGTCCTGCTTCCCTTGTGGCGATTCGCAGGCGGCTAAGTTATCCTCTACGGTAGCGACAGCTGTCTCAGTTGATCATAGCCAACAACACGAACACAGCAGCAAAGCAGAAATGTGTTCGCCTTTTTGTGTGTGCTCATGCTGCTCAACTTCGACATTCTATGCACCATCGACATTAACTTCGGAAAACTTAATCATCCTTGTGCAGTCTTTAAAATATCCTGCATATACTTCTGAGTTATATCCTCAGACTTTCGCCTCTATTTGGCAACCTCCCAAAATAGCTTAATTACCCGCTTTCGTTTTGAATGACTTATTATCTATCTGTAGGTAATAACACGTATTATTCCTTCAATCCCATTCAAGAGTGGCAAAGAACAAAAAGAGTAAAAGACCCAAACAGTCTTTTGTCGTTCGTGTAATTAAATTCCTTGTGATTGCTCTGTGCAGCATCATTCTTTTAGCGGCTATCGGCCAAAGAATTATGCATGTTGCTAAGCACCTAACCAAATAGAGATAACAATGCTCAATAAAATAATTCAATTCAGTATAAAACGAAAACTTGTAATTGGATTGATGACCGTCGCTCTCATTATATGGGGAGTTTGGAGCGCATCAAAACTACCGCTCGACGCAGTACCGGACATTACCAATAACCAAGTACAAATTATAACGCTAACGCCTACGTTAGCCGCTCAGGAAACAGAGCAACTAGTCACATACCCGATTGAACAAAGCCTTGCCAACCTTCCTGATTTGGAAGAAATGCGGTCAATTTCCCGCTTTGGCTTATCGGTGATTACAGTTGTATTCCATGACGATATTGATATCTATTTCGCACGGCAGCTTATAAATGAAAAATTGAAAGAAGCCGAAGAGAAAATTCCTAAAGGATTAGGCTCACCTGAATTAGCGCCTGTGAGTACAGGGCTAGGTGAGGTCTATCAGTATATCATTCACCCAAAGAAAGGCTCGGAAAATAAATACTCCGCTATGGACTTGCGAACAATGCAAGATTGGATTGTAGCAAGGCAATTGTATGGCACACCTGGCATTGCAGAAGTGAACAGCTTCGGTGGTTTACTCAAACAATACGAGGTGGCAGTAAATCCAAATAAATTAAAAGCGATGAATACGACGATTGCTGAGATTTTCTCAGCTCTCGGCAAAAACAATGAAAACACTGGTGGTGCTTATATCGACAAAAAGCCAAACGCCTATTTTATTCGTGGTATTGGTCTCATGGGTTCAATGGCAGACATTGAAAATACTGTCGTTAAGAAAGTAAATAATATCCCCGTCCTCATTAGAGACGTTGCAGAGGTAAGGTTAGGGAACGCCATCCGTTACGGCTCTGTGACTTACAACGGTGAAAAAGAAGTTGTAGGCGGTATCGTTATGATGCTCAAAGGAGCCAATAGCGCTGCAGTCGTTGAAAAAGTAAAAGCAAAAATGCAGATCATACAAAAGTCTTTGCCTGAAGACATAGCAATTGAAGCATATGTAGATCGAACGGAATTGGTTAACAGAGCGGTAAATACAGTTAAAACAAACCTCATCGAAGGGGCGCTCATTGTCATTTTAGTATTGATTTTGTTTTTGGGGAACATCAGAGCAGGACTTATCGTTGCTTCTGCTATTCCGCTTTCTATGCTGTTTGCTTTAGGCATGATGAACGTCTTCGGAGTAAGCGCAAATCTCATGAGTTTAGGCGCAATCGACTTCGGCTTGATCGTTGACGGTGCGGTGATTGTTGTTGAAGCAACACTCCATTTCTTAGCCGTAAAATATGCCAATGAGAAGTTGACGCAAAAGCAAATGGACGCAGCCGTTGAAGATAGCGCTAAACGCATGATGAGTTCAGCCGCCTTCGGTCAGATTATCATTCTGATTGTTTATTTACCTATACTCAGCTTACAAGGCATTGAAGGAAAAATGTTTGGTCCAATGGCTCAAACAGTCAGCTTTGCTATTCTCGGTGCATTAATCCTATCGTTGACTTATATCCCAATGATGTCGGCTCTCTTCTTATCAAAGAAGACCTCACATAAACAATCTATCGCTGATAAAATGATGAATTTGTTTCAGCGTGGCTATGCTCCTTTAATTAGGTGGTCTATCCGCATGAAATATACCGTTGTGACAATATCAGTCGTTGTGATGGCAGTTTCATTTTTTATCTTCTCGAAAATGGGCGGTGAGTTCATTCCGCAATTGCAAGAAGGTGACTATGCGTTTCACTGCATCTTGCCGCAGGGTACTTCCTTAACGCAAAGTGTTGAAACATCTATGCAGGCAAGCCGCATTATTAAATCATTTCCGGAGGTGAAAATGGTTGTCGGTAAAACAGGAAGTGCAGAAGTACCGACCGACCCAATGCCGCCCGAGGCAACCGACCTCATTGTGACACTGAAACCGAAAAGCGAGTGGAAAACAACACAGGATTATAACGAACTCGCAGCGATGATGATTGAAAAGCTAGAAGTTATTCCAGGTGTATTCTTTGAAGCATCGCAACCCATCCAAATGCGGTTTAATGAATTGATGACGGGGGTAAGGCAGGACGTGGCAATTAAAGTATTCGGTGAAAATATCGACACGCTTGCTGAACTAGCACCGAAGGTTGCAAAAATTGTTCAGTCGGTGAAAGGTGCAAGTGACCCACAGGTTGAAAGAACAACAGGCTTGCCGCAAATCACTATTCAGTATGATCGGGGTAAGATTGCAGGGTATGGCTTAAATATCGAAGATATAAACCACACAATTAGCACAGCTTTCGCAGGTGAAGCGGTGGGTGTTATTTTCGAGAACGAACGCAAATTTGACCTTGTTGTAAGATTAGACAGTTCAAGCCGTACATCAATTGATGACGTGAGCAACCTTTTCATTGCAACGAATGAGGGAAATCAAATCCCGCTATCGCAAGTTGCCCAAGTTTCTTTCAAAGAAGGGCCAGCACAAATCAGCCGAGAAGATGGTAAACGCCGCATTGTAGTAGGCTTTAACGTTAAAGGCCGTGACGTGCAAAGTGTTGTTACTGAAATTCAAGAGAAGCTCAATGCAGCAAAACTTTTACCCACAGGATATTATTATACCTATGGTGGCACTTTTGAAAACCTTCAACAAGCATCCAACCGATTAATGATTGCCGTACCTGTGGCTCTCGCACTTATCTTTTTGCTGCTTTACTTCACTTTCGGCTCGATGAAAGAAGCCATGCTGATTTTTACCGCTATTCCTATGAGCGCCATCGGCGGTGTTTTCGCTCTATTGCTCAGAGGCATGCCTTTTAGTATTTCCGCAGGAGTAGGCTTTATCGCTTTATTCGGTGTCGCCGTTCTTAACGGCATCGTTCTTATAAGCACCTTCAATCAGCTAGAAAAAGAAGGCATGAAGGGTATTATCGACCGAGTATTGGAAGGGACGAAAATTCGTTTGCGCCCGGTGCTCATGACTGCGACCGTTGCTTCTTTAGGCTTTATTCCAATGGCAGTTAGCTCGGGCGCAGGGGCTGAGGTACAGAAACCATTGGCAACCGTCGTTATCGGCGGATTAATAACGGCAACATTCTTAACCCTAGTTGTCTTGCCCTTGCTCTATATTATTTTTTCAAGAAAAAGAAAGGTCAATATGAAACCTATAGTCAATGTTCTTATTCTGGGTCTATTCGCCTCTTCCTTATCGCTTCCGGCTTCGGCACAACAAACCACCCCCAAACGTGTCAGTGTAGACGAAGCCGTGGGTATGGCGAAAAACAATTTGCAATTTCAGATCAATAACTCACAAATTGATAAAGGAAAAGCACAAATCAATACAGCGAGCATGTTTTCTAAAACAGGTGTCTTTGCAGAAAACGAAGATTTACGCCCCAGTGATAACAAAGGCATTCTAAAAGTGGGTGTGTCGCAGTCAGTGCCTTGGTTTGGTTTGTATAAGGCACAAAAGAAACTGTATGGCGAACAACTTAAATACTATGAAGCCAATACTGCTGCCATCGATGCTGAGATAAGACGAGATGTAAGAGAAGCCTATTACCAATTATGGTATTTACAGGACAAGCAAAAACTGTACACCAAGCTTGATACAATTTATCAATCCTTAAACGAAGCAGCGAAGCTGAAGGTAAAGTCTGGTGATAGCAGAGGACTAGATAGTATTGCGTCAGATGTTCGCATGAAAGAAACGCAAGCACTCATTCAGCAGCTTGAAAAAGAAATACACATGCGACAAACAGCTTTGACACAATTACTCAATACAGAGGAAGATATTCTGCCGACATTGTTAGCATTGGATAAATTGCCTATGCCCGGAATGATTGCAGAAAGTACACATCCTGTTTTGGCTTTACAGGCACAGAATATAAATATCTCGAATGCCAATATTGATGTCACAAAAAATGAAAACATGCCTGAGTTTTCAGGGCGGTTTTTTAGTCAACGGCTTTGGGGAGCAAATGATCCTTACACGGGCTTTTCTGTAACTGCGACTTTTCCGCTTTTTAATACAAAAGCCACCCGCAGCAAAGTCAAAGCGGCTGAAGCCGACAGAGCCGTACAGCAAAAACAATATGATTATGATGTGCAAGTCTTTAATAGCAAGAAATCACAACTTCACCAAGAAGTAGAGAAAGGCAATAGTATGTTGCTCTTTTACGAGAATGCAGGGTTAAAACAAGCAGAGCAGATTATGAGTGCTTCAACCCTTGCTTACCGATCAGGTGAAATCAGCTTTGCTGAAATGTCGCAATACCTAACCCAATCTATCGACATTCAAAGTAACTATCTCGAAGCACTCAACGCATACAATCAATCTGTCATTCAATACGAATACTATCTCAACCAATAAACGGAAATAAAATGAAAAAATATTTTGTCATTCTCTCTTGTGTATTGTTCACTACTTTCTTTCTGGCTTCATGCTCGGACAAGACCGATAATAAACAGGTTGAAAAAGCCGAGAGCCACGAAGAAGGGGAAGGTGGTCACGAAGAAAACACAAACACCGCTACCCTTACACCCGAGCAAATGAAAAGCATCGGTATCGAATTAGGTGCTGTTGAACAAAAGGAACTCACTGCAACGCTTAAAACAAATGGCGTTTTGCGTGTGCCTAATCAAAATCGGGCAAGCATTAATTCTGTCTACAGTGGCATTGTCAAATCGCTTCTTGTGCAACCAGGCAACTTGGTTACACAAGGCCAAGTCATTGCGACGGTTTCAAATCCTGAATTTGTTCAGGTACAAAGCGATTATCTAAATGTGAGTGCTAAAATTGGATTAGCTGAATTAGAAGTGAAAAGGCAAAAGGAACTCAATGCAGGGAATGCCGGCGCTTTGAAAAATCTGCAAGCTGCCGAAACAGAATTGAAGACCTTACGCAATGCTAAATCCACTTACGCCCAACAAATACAATTGATGGGCTTGAATCCAGCACAGTTGTCGAATGGTAAGTTGGTTTCAGTGCTTTCAATCAGAAGCCCTATTAATGGTGTAGTGAGTGATGTAAAAGTTCAAATGGGTTCTTATGTAGACGTAAGTACACCAGTCGCTGAAATCGTTGATAACAGCCAATTACATCTTGACCTTTTTGTTTACGAAAAGGACTTACCTAAGTTGAAAGAAAATCAACTCATTCACTTCACATTGACGAATAACCCAGGAAAAGAATACGACGCACAAATCTATTCTTTAGGTTCATCCTTTGAAGGGGAAAGTAAAGCGGTAACAGTGCATGCAAAAGTGGAAGGCGATAAAACTGGCTTAATAGACGGTATGACAATCACCGCTGCAATTAGTCTTAAAACACAAACAAGCCCAGCCATACCAACAGAAGCTATCGTGACTGTTGCAGGACAAGATTACATTTTTATCGTTACGAAAGAGACTGCCGAGCATCATGAGAAAGAGGCAGACCATAAAGAAGCGGAAGGAATGACTTTTGAAAAGGTCGGTGTAGCAAAAGGTACAAGTGATGTGGGTTATACTGAAATCACTTTACTAAAAGAAGTTCCCAAGGATGCACAGGTTGTGGTTAAAGGCGCATTTTTCGTATTAGCTAAGATGACAAACACGGGTGAACACGAGCACTAAAGTCTCTTTTGACAAACCAATCGATTCTTCAATGCCTTACTAAAAATCACTTTTAAAATATAAAAATATGGACGGTTTAAAATTAGATGAATGGAAAAGGAATTTTGAGGCAGAGGTTAAAAGTTTACAGCCTCAATATGACGCATTTCTTTTGCCAAAGAAATTTGAAGATACTTATCAATTGAAAATTGATGAAGCGACGCAAACTCTGTCGTTGAGTATCGATGCCACAGATTTACCGAAGGAAATAGAAGAAAGACTTTCAGAATTGCTTCAAAAAACAATGCCGGAAGACAGCATTTAAAGAGTCATTGCATTCAGGAACATTAAAAAACTTAAAGGTTTATAAGATGTACTTTTACAACCATAAAATAACAAAAAATGAAAAGG
>CAXTPJ010000109.1:0-8096 GCA_964245855.1 uncultured Ferruginibacter sp.
TAAAGTTACCTTGGTTGGTTTCGGTACTTTTTCAGTTTCTAAAAGAGCTGCCCGTAATGGCCGTAACCCACAGACAGGTGCTGTAATTAAAATCAAAGCTAAAAAAGTAGCTAAATTTAAAGCAGGTAAAGAACTGTCTGCAAAAATGTAACATTTGCTAAATCTTATTAAAAAGCAAGATGCATACACATCTTGCTTTTTTAATCTAAAAAAAACAAAAACTATATAGTATGGGACGTGGAGATATCAAAACCAAAAAAGGAAAAATTACCAAAGCATCTTTTGGTAAATCAAGGCCTGCTAAACCAGCAGCAGCAAAAAAGAAAGCAGCCGCAGCAGCAGAAGCTAAAAAAGCTTAATTTATTTTCAGGTGAAAGGTTGATGAGTTGAATGGTTGAAACGCCTTTCAGTTGATCAACCTTTTTATTTTTTTCCTGTACTTCTCTTTCAGCCATTACCCCAGGCAACTTTACCGCCCGTTTTTAATACACATTTATTTTTTCTATCTTTCTGTCCTATTCCGGGCAGCGTATCTGCTGTTCGCCGTATCTGTAACGCATAACCTTTGTAGACAATAGCCCATTTTGACGGAAGAACAACTGATAAGAGCCTGTATAAAGGAAGATCCGGCCTCTCAAAAGGAGGTGTTTACCCGTTTCAGCAGCCGCATGCTGGGAGTATGCCATCGCTATGCCCGCAATACATCGGATGCAGAAGATATTTTACAGGATGCTTTTATTAAAGTGTTTGATAAGCTGCACCAGTTTAAGTTTGAAGGTTCTTTTGAAGGATGGATCAGGCGCATTGTTGTGAATACAGCGCTTAAAAAATATACGCTTACCCGGTATGAGAAAGAGGTTACAGGCATTGAAAACAAAGAGCGGTACGATGGAGGTGAAGACCCTTCGGCTTACAGCCATTTATCGCAGAAAGACCTGCTGGCGCTGATCAATCAATTACCGGATGGTTACCGCATTATTTTTAACCTCCATGTAATTGAGGGCTATCAACACGAAGAAATTGCCGGCATGCTGGGCATACAACCCGGCACCAGCAGGAGCCAGTTGGTAAAAGCCAGGAATATGCTGCAAAAACAAATTATTGAATTGCAAAAAATCGCTGTATGAGTGATGATAAAAAATTAGACAGCCACTTAAAAAATGCTTTCGGCAATTATTCGCCGGATGTGCCTTTGCATATCTGGGATAATATTATGGCAGAAAGAAAAAAGAAAAAGCCGGTGGCCTTCTGGATGAACCAGAAAAACTTATTGGGCTTATCTGCCCTGCTTATACTGTTGGCCGCAGGTGGAATGGTATTTTATAAGAAAACTGACAAAGCCAATTTTACCGAAGAAAACAAAACAGCAAATACAAAGAATGTTACTGTACCAAGTGCTTCAGCTATTGTCTTAACCGACAATAAAATAAATATTTTACCGGAAGAAAAATCGACCAACAGCATTTTAGATGATGATATAAAATCAGCTTCTCCAAATAACAAAAACAATTCATCCATATCAACTGGCAAAGAAAAAAATGATATTACTGATGGTGTAACTGATAAGCCTCAAAGGAATCGTTTGAATAAAAATACTAATCCAGTGTCAGATGTTTTGGTAAACGACATTACTGATAATGCCATTTCTTCCAATAATACTCATCAACCAAAAAAAACACACAAACGCACAAAAGGCAAACTATCCATTCAATCATCTGCAGTTGATGTGGAAGAAGCTGAAACAACTGAAATTATTGAAAACAAAATAGCTGAAACTCAAACTCAGCAAGCGTTTTCAATGAACCATTTATTGTATGGCCCGCAAAAATTAAGCGCTGCTGAACTGGCTGCTTTAAATAAAACAATCAATCCGAATGCACTCCGCATTCCTGGTTGCCCTGCCGATAAGGATGCTGCCGGCAACAAACAATACTGGGAAATATATTTGGGGCCAGACAGGGCATTTAAAAAATACAGCGACACTGCCAATTCTGCCTTGCTGGAAAAAAGAAAAGCCAGCACCAGTTTTCAATCGGCCTACAGCGCCGGTGTACGTTACACCCGTGTGTTTGATAACGGCATGAGCCTGCGGACCGGCATCAACTTTAGCCAGATCAATGAAAAATTTACTTACCTGCAAAGCAATGTGGTGCAGTTAACTTATGAGATCGGCGCCAACGGTGATACCATTAACACCTACTATGTTAGGGGTACAAAATACCGCAACTCTTATAACCATTACCGCACCATCGATGTTCCGTTGTTAATCGGTTACGAACTGGGCTATGGGAGGTTTCATGCCAATATCAATGCCGGTGCGGTGGTAAATATTTATAGCTGGCAAAACGGTGAAACGCTGGATACTACTTTTAAACCCGTTAGTTTTGGTGCAAAAGAAAATTCGCCTTATCAATACAAAAGCAATATAGGTATTGGTTTTATGGGCGGCATTTCTTTCTATTACAAATTAAACGACCGCTATCATTTGCTGGCAGAGCCGTATTACCGCTACAACTTCTCTCCTATGAACAAAGAAAATTTATCCATCCAGGAAAAGTTCTCCACCATGGGCATACGGCTAGGGTTACGAATTGATTTTTAATACAATCCATTTTTAAATAGAAAAGCTTCCGTTTTGCAACGGAAGCTTTTGTTATACTAAGATTTTATATTACCCTCTTACCAAAGTACCAACCTTTTCGCCGGTTACCACTTTCATTAAATTGCCCGGTTCATTCATATTAAAAACGATGATCGGTAATTCATTTTCCATGCACAAGGTAAAAGCAGTCATGTCCATTACTTTCAGGTTTTTGCTGATACAATCCTGGAAAGTGATATGCCCGTATTTGGTTGCAGTAGGATCTTTTTCAGGATCGGCCGTATAGATACCATCTACCCTTGTCCCTTTTAAAATCACTTCCGCTTTTATTTCGATTGCCCTTAAAGAACCTGCTGTATCGGTTGTAAAATAAGGGTTACCGGTGCCGGCACCAAAAATGACTACCCTGCCTTTTTCCAGGTGGCGCATGGCACGCCTGCGGATGTATGGCTCTGCAATCTGCTCCATTTTAATAGCGCTCTGCAAACGGGTGTACACGCCTGCTTTTTCTAATCCGCTTTGCAGGGCCATGCCATTGATTACAGTAGCCAGCATACCCATATAATCGCCCTGCGCCCTTTCAATACCGGTTTCTGCTTCGTTCATGCCACGATAAATATTACCGCCGCCAATTACAATGGCCACTTGTACGCCCAGCTCAGTAATGCTCTTGATATCAGCCGCATAGCGGGAAATCACGTCACTATCCAATCCGAAATTTTTATCACCCATTAACGATTCGCCTGAAAGTTTCAGCAGTATTCTCTTATATTTTGGAAGCATTTGTAAAATTTTTGCGAAGATATATTTTAAAACTTGTTTAGCACTCAATAAGCAACACAAAACTGCGGTTTGCCATAACCTTAAAAAAATCACAAAGCTGTTTGCAGGGTTATGCCGCTTGTCGTTTAGCTTTTATCTTCAACCGCATCATCATCAAAATTAATATGCAAAAAATTTACTTGCTGTTTATTGTTATCTGCTTTATTAGCTGCCGGCAACAGGCTAAAAAAGAAAACGAACATGAATTTGTCATGTATTCCACGGCGGTAAAAGATTCCTTTTTTATGTTGGTTCAATTACCGGACAATTACCAGCCAAATGGCAAAGCCACTTACCCGGTGGTATATATGCTGGATGCCAACTTTCATTTTCCCATGCTGGCCGCAACAATAAAGCAGTATGAAAAAGGCAGACTGCTGCCACCTTTAATTTTAGTGGGTATCGGCTACCGGAATTTCCAGCAAATGGACTCACTGCGAAACAGGGATTATCTGTATCCTGCAGCATTACCTTCTGATGAAATCAGCACCAGCGGCGACGCCAAAAACTTTCATGCATTTATTACGCAGCAACTCGTTCCTTACATTGATTCAAATTACCGCACCATCGTCACCAACCGTTCTTTACTCGGCCATTCTTTTGGCGGTTATTTTTCTTTGTTTTCTTTATTGCTGCAGGCAGAAAATAAACAGCCGGTTTTTAAAAATATTGTTGCAGCAAGCCCCTCGCTTTGGTACAATAATTTTTACCTGAACCAGTTGCCGGGTAAATTAAAAGCTGCTGGCGGCAAAGACAGTGTTAACCTGTTTATTACGGCCGGCGGCCTTGAAGATTCGGCCTGGACAATTTTACCGGTTAAAAAATTCGCAGACAGTTTACAGGGGATAAAAAATTTAACTACCAGTGCCGGCATTTATAGTAATCTCGGCCACATGGATATGGCGACTATCACTTTTATAAAAGCGCTGCAGGAGTTTTACCGCATCCCGGAATAAAACCATTCACTGGTTAATAATCGGCTGGCAAAGGCTTTCCCTCGTTTTTTATTTATACTTTTATAGCCCAATTTTATTTCACGCTTTAACCATACGATTATGTCGCCATTTAACTTAAACTTACCGGTTGCCATTGGTTGCGACCATGCCGGTTTTGATTGCAAAGAAGACCTAATATCATTTTTAGAAGGAGAAAATGTTGCCTTTAAAGATTTTGGCACTTATAATAAAGATTCAGTTGATTATGCAGACTTTGCACACCCCGTTGCATCAGCAGTTGAAAAAGGTGAAGCCGCTTTTGGCATTTTGCTTTGCGGCAGCGCCAATGGAGTTGCCATTACCGCCAATAAACACCAAGGCATAAGGGCAGCCATTTGCTGGGGAGAAGAGCTGGCCGAACTGGCCCGCAAACACAATGATGCCAATGTACTTTGCATACCTGCCCGTTTTGTAAGGGATGGCGATGCAGAAAAAATGCTTGATATTTTTATGAATACCGAATTTGAAGGTGGCCGCCATGCAAAAAGGATCAGCAAAATTGCCTGTTGAGGTGGTGACTGGTGAATGGTCAATAGTAAATCGTGAATAAAGGCATTTATAATACTGCTCCATTAAATTGAAAAGCCCAGAGCATACAAAAATCAATGAACAAAAAAGAACTCATAAAAAAGCTGGGCAAAAATTTATTGTGTACGTTTTTAATTTCCAGCGTACTAACCTTTTTCTTTATTGAAATAGTATACAGTAAAGAAACCGGCAGCCTCGAAGGTAACCAGGGAGTTTTTCTTATGGTGATCGGCGGTGTTATTTGGTCACTGATGTTGACAATTAGTTCCGGCACTACTTTTTTAAATGTACATCCCGCAATCAGCAACAATAAAATCAACCAGTGGATGTCATTCTTTTTATTGCCGTGCCTTGTAATGCTGTCCGCTTTTTTTAGCGCAGATATTTATGGTAACTGGAAAGCTTTTATTACAATGACGTTGCCATTTATCATCACGCATACTTATTTCTTTATCTCATTTTTAAAATTTAAAAAATCGTTCATCATCAATCATAATTTATAGCAATGAAAAAATTTCTTCTTTCAAGCGGGTTTTGCCTGTTGTTATTTGCAGCATTTGCACAGTCAGATGATGCCGCAAAATATGCAGCCACCATTACCGGCGACAATCTGAAAAAGCATTTGACGATTATTGCCGGCGAAGAAATGGAAGGCCGGGAAACCGGTACCGAAGGACAGCGAAAAGCTGCCGCTTACATTGAAGCACAGTTTAAAAGCATTGGACTGTTACCGCCAAAAGAATTGAACGGCTACCAGCAACTGTTTCCATTGTACCGGGATTCTATGACAGTAAGTACTGTAAAAATAAAAAAAAAAGAATTGGTTTATGGAACCGATTATTATGTTCCCGTTTTAAGCAACGGCACTAAAAAAGCCAGCGCCAGTAAATTTGTTTTTGTTGGATATGGTATCGGCGAAGATGCTTACAACGATTACAAGGATGTAAACGTAAAAGGCAAAGTGGTGGTTTTCTTTTTGGGTGAACCCAAAGAAAAAGGCAAATATTTATTAAGCGGCACTGCACAATATTCGCAGTACACTTACCCTGGCATTTCCGTTAAAATGGAGTTGGCAGAACAAAAAGGTGCAGTAGCAGCCATCGTTATCAACCCGGCCATGAGCTTGCTGAATAGCAGGACGGTTGCAAATAATACCAGCTCCAATGTATATTACCCGGGCAAGACAACCGATAAAAGCATTGGCTTTATTACTTTATCGCACGACGCTGCCAAACAGGTCTTTACTGATTGGAATATTGATAGCCTGGTAAAGATGGCCCGTGCCAACACTGCCCTTGTTGCTTCTAATGTTGCAGAAGCAAAAGGCGCATTCAGTTTTGATTATAAAAAAGAAAGGCAAACCATCAATGCCAGCAATGTACTGGGCATTATTGAAGGAACTGATAAAAAAGATGAATACATCTTTTTGACAGGGCACTACGATCATCTTGGCAAGAAAGATGGTAAAATATATTATGGAGCCGATGATGATGGAAGCGGTACCTGTGCGGTGATCAATATGGCAGAAGCATTTGCCAAAGCAAAAGCGGAAGGCAAAGGTCCAAGAAGAACAGTGGTATTCATGACCGTTAGTGGCGAGGAAAAAGGATTGTGGGGCAGTGAATATTACAGCGACCATCCAATTTATCCTATCAATAAAACCAGTGTAGATTTAAATACTGACATGATCGGAAGAGTTGACACCGAACGCCAGAAAGATGACACACTGAGTTATATTTATGTGGTGGGCCACAACAAACTCAGCTCCGAATTACCGGTAATCAATGAAGCAGTGAATAAAAAATACACCAAGCTTGTACTGGATTATAAGTTTGATGATCCCAATGATCCGGAACAGATTTACTACCGCAGCGACCATTACAATTTTGCCAGGAAAGGCATTCCTGTTTTGTTTTTTTATGATGGTATGCTAAAAGCAGATTATCATAAAACAACCGATACGGTTGATAAGATCAACTGGGCGTTGTATGAAAAAAGGGCACGCATGATTTTTCATACGGCCTGGGAAATGGCCAATATAGACAACATGCTCACCAGGGATATCCCACTGGATACAAGGGAAAGATAAGGCTATGATATATGAGTTTGATGGTTACCGGCCAGTGATACATGAATCTTCTTTTATTCATCCGCAGGCTGCCGTAACCGGTAATGTTGTCGTTGGAAAAAATGTATACATCGGACCCGGCGCCGCCATTCGGGGCGACTGGGGGCAAATCATTATTGAAGATGGCTGCAATGTGCAGGAGAATTGTACACTGCACATGTTTCCCGGGATAACAGTGTTATTAAAAGAGGGTGCACACATTGGCCATGGCGCTATCATTCACGGTGCAACCATTGGCAGAAACTGTTTGATAGGAATGAATGCCGTCATTATGGACAATGTGCAGTTAGGCGATGAAAGCATTGTTGGGGCACTCACATTTATCAGGGCAGATGCGATTATACCGGTAAGAAGTTTGGTGGTAGGCAATCCTTACAAAATCATCAAACAGGTAAGCGATGAAATGTTGAACTGGAAAACAGAAGGTACTACATTATACCAGCAATTACCGGAAGCAATACATACCACCTGGAAAGCATGTGAGCCGTTAAGAGATATAAGTTTACAAAAAGCGCAGGCAGAAGGGAGGGTTTATGGAATCTGGAATGAAGTAAGGGGTGAGGAGTGATGGGTGATAAGTGTTCAGTTATTAGTGTTCAGTTATTGCTGCAAATGAATGAAAAAATAAAATTCAATTTTTGTAAAATCATCTTTATAATAAGAATTATTTCTTAAGTAAGATTAAATAATTCGGAGTTCAAGATCAATAAATGCTAATATTGCCGAAAGACTAAGAAGCTGTTTGAGCTAATTGTATATTCTAAATTATAAAAGAAAAAGTTCCATAAAGAACTAAAGTACAAGAGTGATTATTTTTTCCCCCGAAAGGAAAAAATAACTAAATCATATTTGCCAATGAAGTTCAATAGCATTCCTGAAGTCTGTAACAAAATCAAATTAATAATTCAAAGGCATCTAAAAGGTTTTTATTTCTCACCAGTAGCTGGTTAGCCGCCTTTTTTTGTTCGGTCACGCCAAGGGCGTGATTCAAAAAATGCGAAGCAAATTTTTTGAAAGAAGC
>CAXTPJ010000110.1:0-8093 GCA_964245855.1 uncultured Ferruginibacter sp.
TTGGTAACCGAGGTCTTTTTTTTCTTTATCAATAATAAATCCTGTTTTCAGCGGGCGTTGGGCGGGCTGCGTAAAAGTATTGGCATTCACTTTTGTCATCAGCGATTTATCCAGTTGTAAATAATCAGCCGTTGCAACTGCCATGTCATACGGACTCATGCCTTCTTCGCCGGAAATGTGATATATGCCGGTGGCACTTTTTTCAATCACCAGTAAAATGCCTTTTGCCAGATCCTCCACATAAGTTGGTGTACGCCATTGGTCGCTCACAACTTTTATTGGATGGTTGTTCATTAAATTTTCTTTTACCCAACTAATAATATTACTGCGATTGCCAACCAGGATATTGCTATACACCAGCACAGTCCTTACAATCGTCCAGGGTTGCTTACTGTTCGTTACTGCTTTTTCTGCTGCCAGTTTGCTGCTGCCATAATAATTAACGGGACCAGTTCTATCGGTTTCTTTGTATGGGCCATTCAACCCATCAAAAACAAAATCGGTGGAAATGTAAATGAAGTGGCTGTTAAAATCTTTGGCAGCATCCAGCAAAAAGCGGGTAGCCGTTACGTTTATATGCCAGCAGGTAATCTCATCCAGCTCACAGGGATCCGGTTGTGTCATAGCCGCTGCATGAATGATCACCTCCGGTTGATGTGCTGCAATAAAATCATTCACCGCAACACCATCGGTAATGTCCAATGAAAAATATTGAAATGTTGCTGATGTTTCAAAAGGTAACCGGCTCTCTCCCCTACCGGTAGCGATGATTTGATAAGAGGTTGTTTCAATCAACATTTTAATAAGGTGCTGACCAAGCAAACCATTGCTGCCGGTGATGAGAAGACTCATCCCGTCTCCGGTTGAGAAAGAACGGTTCGCCTGATCTTCATTAAACATTTTATCTTCCATATCAACTGCGTTTATATAATTGTTATTAATGGCGTTTACTGAAGGAATATCACGCAAAGAAGCGAAAAGAGAAAAGACGCAAACAGGGCAATAAAACTTTGCGTCTTCGCCTCTTGTATTCTTTGCCTGCACAAAGGAATTTCATTCAGCTACCTTGAAAAAAAGTTGTTTAGTAAACGATACTGAATTAACATTTACTTATACATATAATCTAATCAAGTTGAAAAAGCCGTCTGTTTTCTAAAAAAATTTAATCCCCGATAAACATGGACACTCTCCGCCAAATTAAATGAAACCAATCTGGCATTTCAGCAGGTTCTTTTTACAATAATACTCATGCCCCATCCCTCCCCACCGGGGAGGTTAGGAGGGGCCGCTTCTACTGCGGCGTCACGCCCAAATTATACAGCACAAAACTCCAGATATCTGCTGCTTCATCAATGATTTTACTGGTAGGCTTTCCTGCACCATGACCGGCTTTGCTGTCAATACGGATCAGCGTTGGGTTTGCACCATCATTCATTTCCTGCAAAGCAGCCGCAAATTTAAAACTATGCGCCGGCACCACCCTGTCATCATGATCGGCAGTAGTGATCAGCGTTGCAGGATACCCAACACCTTTTTTTAAATTGTGCAGCGGTGAATATTTGTACAGGTTATCAAAATCTTCTTTCTTATCACTGCGGCCATATTCTGTTGCCCAGGCCCAGCCAATGGTAAATAAATGGTAACGCAGCATATCCAGCACACCTACCTGAGGGATGGCCACTTTAAATAGTTCCGGATGTTGGGTGATGCAGGCGCCTACCAATAAACCACCGTTGCTGCCACCACGCAGCGCCAGTTTGGAGGAGTTGGTATATTTATGATCGATCAAATATTGAGCTGCAGCAAACACATCATTGAATACATTTTGTTTGTTCAGCAGCATGCCTGCTTTGTGCCAGTCTTCGCCATACTCGTTACCGCCACGCAGACTAACCTGGACGTATATCCCACCCTGTTCTAAAAAATAAGCATTGGAAATACTGAAGGATGGTGTGAGCGCAATATTGAAGCCTCCATAACCATAGATCATCGTTGGATTGTTGCCGTTTAACTGCATCCCTTTTTTATAAGTAATAAACATGGGTACAGAAGCGCTGTCTTTACTTTTAAAGAAAACCTGCTCCGTTATAAAATCTTCAGAGTTTATTTTTATACCCGCCTGCCTGAACAATTCACTTTTACCGGAAGCAATATTGTACCGGTAAATATTGCTGGCTACGTTAAATGAAGTGTATGAATAAAATAATTCCTTGTCTTCCTTCTTGCCACCAAATCCGCCGGCAGAGCCAATTCCGGGTAATTTTATTTCTCTTTCCAAATTACCTTTCAGGTTGCATTGGTACACCCTGCTGGACGCATCTTCCAAATAAGTCAGGAACAATTTATCGCCGGCAGTACCCACACCCTGTAAAAATTTTGTCCGGGTAGGAATGACCTCAATCCAGTTTTCTTTTGCCGGATTTTTAGGATCAATCGATACCACTTTATAATTCGGCGCATCAATATTTGTTTTTACCAATAAGCGGTCGCCAACATTATCAATCACATTCGCTTCGTTATCAAAACCTTTTATCAGCAACATAAAATCGCTGTTCTTCTGGAGGTCTTTCACCCACAGTTCATCACCGCTTGTACCCTGCGATTTATTGATGATCAAAAAACGTTCATCCTCTGTCAACCCGCCACCAATGGTCATTTGCGGGTGTTCTTTGTCTTCATAGATCAGCACATCTGCTGTTTGAGGCGTACCCAGTTTGTGATAATACACTTTGTGGTATTCATTCTTGCCACTCAGTTGTTTGCCTTCATCTGCTGCCGGGTAACGACTGTAGTAAAAACCATCATTACCCTTCCATGAAATACCGCTGAACTTGATGTACTGAATGGTTACATCTACAATTTTTTTCGATTCTACGTCCATGATATGTGCTTCCTGCCAATCGCTGCCGCTTTGCGATAACAGGTAGGCACAGTACTTTGCACTTTTGGTAAAGGCAGGCACACCGGGCGCCGCAGTACCATCCTTACTCATCGTATTCGGATCAAGAAAAACTTCCGGCGCTCCATCCAAACCAATTTGGCGGTATAAAACCGATTGATTCTGCAGCCCATCATTTTTATAGAAGTAGTAATATTTGCCCTCTTTAAAAGGCGAACTGTACTTGGCGTAATTCCACATTTCTTCCAGTCGCTGTTTCACTTTATTCCTGAAAGGAATGGCCGACAGGTAAGCATTGGTCACTTTATTTTCTTCCTCCACCCAGGCCTTGGTATCCGCTGCATTATCATCTTCCAGCCAACGGTATGGGTCTTCCACCTTCGTACCAAAATAATCATCTGCCTGGTTAACTTTTTTTGTTACGGGATATGTTATTTGTGCATCCGCTGCACCCGTCAATACCGAACCTGCTATCATCATCGCTATAATTTTTTTGTTCTTTATCATGGTAAAAATTTGAGGCAGAAAATTAATCAAATTAACACAAAGCAGCAGCAAGAAAATTATAAAAGGAGTTAATCCCTAGAACTTTACATACTGCTGTTATTAATGATTCCGAAATAACATGTAATACCAGCTTCATTTTTCCATGGCATCATCGTTGTGTCACAAACCTTTCATCTGCATACCAATGAGCAGCTTTTTACACCTTATCATGTAAGGTTTCAGCAATTCATCATTACAAACAAATTTGTTTTTTCTTTTACTTATTTGCAAGTATTTTTATTTATCATGAGTAAGAAAAAAATCCTTTTTGTTTCCCTATCCATCTGCATCATTGCTGCTTTAATAACCACTTATTGTTGCAATAAGATCATCATCAACAATGCAAAAGGAAAATTATTCTCCGATGCACAAACCATCCCCTACAATAAAATTGGTTTGCTATTGGGTACTTCCAAACTCGGCAGAACCGGTTACCCGAATCCATATTATGAATACCGCATTCAGGCTGCAACGCAACTCATCAAACAGGGCAAAATAAAATACCTCATCATCAGCGGCGACAACAGCACAAAAGATTACAACGAACCGGAATCCATGCGGGCCGACCTTATTGCTGCCGGTATAGATTCCGCTATCATTTACCTCGACTACGCCGGCTTCCGCACGTTCGATTCTGTGGTTAGGTTAAAGGAAATTTTCGGACAGGGTTCTGTGACATTTATATCGCAGCAATTTCATAATGAACGTGCTATTTATACAGCAGGCAAAACCGGCATCACCGCCATTGGCTACAATGCCTGCGATGTAAAAGGAAAACAAAGCCTTCGCATCCGGCTAAGAGAAAAACTGGCCAGGGTAAAAGTGTTCCTCGATTTTTGGTCTGGCAAACAGCCACATTTTTTGGGAGAAAAAATTATTATTCCTGCCTGATATAAAAGTCGTTACTACAGCTACATGCAAATAAAAAATCCGGACAAGAATCTAATCCTGCCCGGAAGCCCTCACAGTTGTAAATTTTATTTCACTACAGTCATCTGTTTGCTATCCACTTTATTACCATCAATTAACAAGGTGTAAGTATAAGTGCCGCTCATTAATGCATTGCTGTCAATACTTACCTGCTTTGATCCAGGTGCAACATTAAACGTTTGCATTACTTTTCCTGAACCGGTAGCAGTAATGATTATGCTGGCCTGTTTGGCATTGGCAGGAATAGTGACGGGAATAATAGTTTTGCTGGAAAAAGGATTAGGCTGGTTCTGCTGCAAAGAAGTGCTATTAGAAAAGCTGCCTGCATTTTCTCCAACATTTTTTTCTGCAATGCCCTGTAACAATTGCTTGAGTTGTTGCAATTGGTTTTGCAATTCGGAAACCTTTTGCTGCAATGATTTATTTTCCTCGTCTAGTTCCTGCATCCCTTTAATCATCACCGGAATCAGTTCTGTGTAGTTGACCGCTTTTACATTCATCAACTCTACTTTTTTAACCGGCAGGTTTTCAGGTGTTTGTTTTGTGGGCGTTGCAGAAATAGTTATCTCTTTTTGCGCTATTGCTTTTTCAGTATCCTGTACTTCCAGCGGCGCTTCCTTTACCAGGCCGGGAAAAAGCTGTGCTACTTCCTGTGCCAAAAAGCCATAATGTTCCCCCTTTGGCAAGTTTAAGTTTGCATACTTCTCATCATTTCTAAATTCATACAGTTTGGGTTTCAGTTGGCTTATTAACGCCAGGCCATTCTTTACATCTACAATATTTTTCTTAACCCTTTCATCGCTGGTTTGGTATGATCCGTAGGAATAAGTATTGCCCTGGAAAACCGCTGCATACGCAGCCGGATTTGTATTGGAGGTTTTGGCATAAATGCCATGCAAGTTAGTAGAGGTAAAATATCCCCCATAATTACCGATGCTAACCCCGCTTACACCAAAAGCACTGGAACCCTGTCCGTAAACCCCGCTACTTGTTACTGAGTAGGAAGTGCCATAAACACCATAGGTAGTACCTGAGCCATATACGCCGTAATTACCTGAACCAAAAGCTCCATAATTACTGCCTGAACTATACGACCCATAAGTGCCCCCGTAAGAATAGGTCCCTATATAACCTCCGCTACTATAAATACCATAGTTATCCGGGCTTGTTGCATACAACCCGTAGTAACCATTGGCTGAAATGGCAATGTTATCCGGGTTTGTTACTATCAAAGTTTTTGCAAAAACGGAATCGCCAAAATAGCCTTTGCGCCATTTGCGGGCATCGCTTCCCAAATCCTTTGCATTGCTGGCTGCAGGCAATAAGCCGGAGTTGATAGCAGTAGTAGCATTCAGGTTAGAAAGCGCTGTACCGGCGGCATTTGTAAACGGAGTCACTTTGTTCCAGCCGGCATTATAATAATAAAATCCTGCATTGCCATCTGTTTGAAATATCAGCAGCCCCTGTGCAGGAGAAGCGATGGCGCTCCGCTGTGCGGCTGTCATACGTGGTGTCAACAACCCTTTTTGGGTTGACCGTAATTCAAGGATTGCCGATGGAGCAGGTGCAGTTGTTCCTACCCCAACCGAGCCTGTTGCAGGAAAAGTATTTTGAGATATTGCAGCATAAGATGCACCAAGGAATAATGCAACAGCTATAAATTTTTGCTTCATACTAAATAGTTTTGATTGTTAAAATGAATTATCAAACAACTTAGTAAAGCATCGCTCTAAATCAAACATACATTTAGCAGATAGCTGTAAACAGGCTGTAAGTGGCGGTATTTTTACGATTTTCAACACTTCACCAATAAAAAATTTCAGCCATTACATTACCGTTACTAAAATCTTCATAAGTGGACTATTATTAAAATCATCTTTTGTCTGCGAAAAAAACAGTTTGTAATTCACCAGTTAATATCGCAACAAAAGCCAATTACTCATCATTTCATTTTAATTTTACCGAACAACTAACTATACATTATGATCAAGCAAGTGCTTTTTTCTTTTTCTATGTTTGCAACCGCTTCATTACAGGCGCAAACGGTTCCTCATAACCCGGCACAATACAATGTGAATGGTGTTGTATGGCAACAGCAAAGCGGTGAATACAAAGCCTTGTGTTACCAGGCTTTTAATCTTGCCAGGTTTACTTTACAGGATATTTTACATACCAACAAAGATTCTATGCCACTGGCTATTGTAAGCGATGTAGATGAAACGGTGCTGGATAACAGCCCTGATGCGGCGCATGATATTTTATTCAATCATACTTATGCAGACAGTTCCTGGAAAAATTGGGTTGACCTTGCGAAAGCCCCTGCAATGCCCGGCGCCAAAGAGTTCTTCAATTTTGCTGCACAGCACGGGGTACAATGTTTTTATATTACCAACCGTGCAGAAAGGGACAAGGCTGCCACTATTAAAAACCTGCAACTGCAGGGCTTTCCACAAGCTGACAGCATGCATGTGATCATGAAAGGCAACGACAGCAATAAAGAACCGAGAAGATTAGATGTGGCAAAAAAGTACAATATTGTTTTATTACTGGGCGATAACCTGAACGACCTGGACGAAGTATTTTATGATAAGCCAGCGGCGGAAAGAAATGCAGTAGTTGATAAAAGGCAATCCTTATTTGGCACCCGTTACATCGTGTTGCCCAATGCAACTTATGGCGATTGGGAAAGTGCTTTGTGGAAAGGCGAAAAACTCAGTGACGACAAAAAAACAAGGGATGAACAAAAAGACCAGATCAAATGGAAATCGTTGATTGGTTATTGATTGATGAGGGTTCAATGTCATTTATTTAAAATATCATGCAAAGAAAAGAAAAAACGCAAAGAGAAATAAACTTGAAGAAAGTTGTTAAGTAAACGCAATTGAATGAGGATTAACCAATCACCCTTTATGGTGTGAGAAAATTTTTAGATAGTTTAGTTGCTCCTGGTTCCAGTTAATTAAACAGGGACTATCAATTGATATTCCCTGTTTAATTTATTCAAATTGAGCTGCCATTATAAATTTCAGTACAAGTGAGTGACACAACGATGCTCAATAGCATTCCTGAAGTTGGTCACAAAAATTTACTTTATTTTTTCCGGAAAAATATCCTGATCGGCACGCCGCTGAATTTAAAATTCTGGCGCATCTGGTTCTCTAAATAATTTTTATACGGCGCTTTGATATCATCCGGGTAGTTGCAGAAAAATGCAAACGACGGCACCACTACCGGCAACTGCGTTACATATTTTATTTTCACCTGGTTGCCACGGACTACCGGTGCATGATAGGCTTCCACCGCTTTCAGCATTATATCATTAAGTTTGGAAGTCTGTATGTGCTGCTTCCTGTTTTCATACACTTCCAGCGCCAATTCCATTGCTTTGTGTATCCTTATTTTTTCTGTTGCAGAAATAAACAAAATCGGCACATCGGTGAATGGGGCCAGTCGTTTTTTCAAAGCGGCTTCGTAATCCCTTGCGGTATTGGTTTCCTTGTCCATCACATCCCATTTATTCACCAGCACCACTACCCCTTTTCCTTTTTTGGTAGCCATTGCAAAAATGCTGAGGTCCTGCGCAGAGATCCCTTTCTCTGCATCGAGCAATATCAAACAAACATCGGCTTCATCCAATGCTTTTACTGCACGGATCACCGAATAAAATTCCAGGTCTTCATTCACTTTTGCCTTGCGGCGAATGCCCGCCGTATCGATC
>CAXTPJ010000111.1:0-8026 GCA_964245855.1 uncultured Ferruginibacter sp.
AGATTGATATTGTTATCAGGGTCTCCGCCATTGATAGAATTGGTAGTATAACCAGTAGGGATCACCACACCAACAATATAATTACCAGGAATCAGATTCCTGAACATATAAAAACCATTTGCATCAGTAGTAGTGGTTGCAATGGCTGCACCATCTGCTACGTTATCATTGTTATTGTCTTTGTATAATTTAACAGCAACGTTAGCAATACCAGGTTCGTTGGCATTGTCATTCCATCCGTTACAGTTTGCATCGTACCAAACCCTGTTGCCCAAAGACATTGTGTTAGCACAATATCCAGCGTCAACGCTGGTGATGTTTTGTCCTGCAGCTAATGCAATAGTAGCAGTAGCGCCGTTTGATTGAGAAGGATCGCTGTCGATATCACGGTTAGAACCGGTAAGGGCAGTGGTTAATACTGCGCCGTTTAAAGCAGCAGGAAAAACAACTGTGTAGTTACCAGCAGCCAAGCCACTGAATTTATATGCACCTGCAGAACTGGTAGTAGTAGTAGCTACAATAGCCCCTGCAGCATTTTTTAATTGAACGGTAACACCGCAAATGCCGGGTTCGCCTGAATCCTGGATGCCATTACAGTTAGCATCAGACCAAACTTTGTCACCAATAGATCCTAAGGAAGGAGTGTTGGCAACTGTTAAGCACAATGCATCCAGTTTTAAAGTATTGCAACCAATGCTTCCTTCTACTTTAATGTAGTAAGTGTTGGAAGGAGCAACTGCATTGATGGTGTACTCTTTTAATTTGTAATCTGGCCTGTCAACATTTTTATCTACCGTTACAGAAGAAGAACTCAACAATGAGTTAGAAGAACTGTAAAAGTACAATGTGATTTTAGGGCTGCAGGAAATACCTCTTGTATGTGTGCCTGCCCAGGCTTTTAAAGTAACAGTTTTACCACCGGCTGCGGCAGTAACTTTCTGCCATACTTTAGCAGTATTGCAGTTGTAATTCAAGTAAGCATTTTTACTTCCGCAAATAGCATAGCTGCTTCCGAAAGTTAAACTACCGCCACTAACTGACCAGCCGCTTCCGCCGTTTTCAAAGCTTGCGTTGGTTAATAAGTTAGAGGAAGATGAGGTGCAGGCGCAGGTTTGGGCAAAAGACGTGTTTGCCAACAAACTAAGAGCAATAATTACCGAAGAGAAAAGGTAAGCCTGCAATCGTTGTTTGAATCTTGTGGTTGATTTTTGATTCATTTTTTTTTGTTTAGGTTTTAGATGGCACTACTCCCAAAAGCATTTGCTGGTTTTGTAAGTAATACAGTTACAGTGAAAAAAACATCAGAATTTCAGGAAAATGTCCCTGGATCTAAAGGGTGCGCATAGGGATTAGGACCAGCTTAAAAAGTTGGAAATTCATAAAGAGATAGCAACCATACAGAGGTAAAATACCACGATTGGATGATACAAGTTTAGATTTAAAACGCTTTTTAGGGGAGGTAGTGATTTAAGGGATCCGGATTGAAACAGGTATTGCGCCTGCTTGAAAGAACAAAGCTATAAACTAAAATTTATTTTAACAAAGAATTCTGTCGATTTTTTTCTACTAAACCTAAAGCGAACTTTAATTGCTGTTCCATTGTAAGGTTGGTATTGTCTAAAATAATAGCGTCTTCTGCCTTGCGCAACGGGCTTACTTCCCGGTTAGAATCAATATAGTCACGCATTTCAAGATTGTTCTTTACCTCTTCAACAGTTACGTTGGGATTTTTTTCATACATCTCCCTGAAACGCCTTTCTACCCTGACAGCGATGTCTGCTGTCATAAATAATTTTAATTCAGCCTTAGGAAAAACAGTGGTACCAATATCCCTTCCATCCATTACAATACCTTTCTTTTTACCCATTTGCTGCTGCTGGGCTACTGCATAACTCCGTACTTCTTTGATAGTGGCTACATCACTTACTTTTTCGGCTACTATAAAATCCCTGATCAAATATTCTACATTTTCACCATTCAATAGTATTTCTGATTGCTGTGATTTTTCGTTGAAAGAAAATTCAAGAGTGATATCTTTTAATGCGGCTTCTACTTCTTTGCTTTCCGCAAGGTCGATACCATTTCTTAAAAAATATAAAGTGATTGCCCGGTACATGGCGCCACTATCAATGTAAACATATCCCAACGTTTTGGCCATCTGTTTTGCCAGGGTGCTTTTTCCGCAGGATGACCAGCCGTCAATCGTTATGATTATCTTTTTCATCAGCAGCAAAAGTGGTAAAAAAAAACCAGCACTCAAAGAAAAAGCCACCCACTTTTAATGGATGGCTTTTATTATTCAGTGAAAACTTTATCAGGCTTCTGATTCAGCTTCTTTCTTTTCTTCTTCCTTTTGCTTTAAAGTAAAAGTGATCTTTTCTTTAGTTTCATCCAGGTCGGCTACCAAAATATCGCCCTGTTTAACCTGCATGTTCAATATCTCTTCTGCCAAAGGATCTTCCAGGTATTTTTGGATGGCCCTGTGGAGAGGCCTTGCGCCAAACTGGACATCGTATCCTTTTTCAGCAATAAAATCTTTTGCTTCTAAAGTCAACTCTAAAGAAAAGCCCAGGTTCACCAAACGCTTCATTACACCTTTCATCAAAATATTGATGATCTCGAAGATATCTTCTTTGGTAAGAGAATTAAAGATGATCACATCATCAATCCTGTTTAAAAATTCCGGACTGAAAGTACGTTTCAATGCTTTTTCAATTACCGCCTTGTTATTTTCTTCGCTGCTCTGAACCCTTGCGGCAGTAGCAAAACCCACCCCTTCACCGAAATCTTTCAACTGCCTTGCGCCGATGTTGGAAGTCATAATGATAAGGGTATTCTTAAAATCAACCTTCCTACCCATACCGTCTGTTAACTGCCCGTCATCCAGCACCTGCAACAACAGGTTGTAAATATCCGGGTGCGCTTTTTCAATTTCATCCAGTAAGATAACGCTGTATGGTTTACGCCTTACCCTTTCAGTTAACTGTCCACCTTCTTCATATCCAACATAGCCCGGAGGTGCACCAATTAAACGGCTTACGGTAAATTTTTCCATGTATTCACTCATGTCAATCCTGATCAAAGAATCATCATTGTCAAACATGTATCTTGCTAAACATCTTGCCAGTTCTGTTTTACCAACACCGGTAGGACCAAGGAATATAAATGTGCCGATTGGTTTTTTAGGATCTTTCAACCCTACCCTGTTACGCTGAATGGCTTTAACTACTTTTTGGATACCATCTTCCTGCCCAACCACAGCGCCTTTTAAATCTTCTGCCATGCGGCGGAGTTTATCTGTTTCAGCCTGCACCATCCGTTTAACCGGGATGCCTGTCATCATGCTGATCACTTCAGCAATATCTTCTTCTTCAATCGGGAAACGTTTGTGCTTACTTTCTTCTTCCCAATCATTCTTTGCTTTTTCGAGTTCTTCCTGCAAACGTTTTTCAGAATCCCTTAAAGAAGCAGCTTCTTCAAAACGCTGGCTTTTTACTACCTTATTTTTTTCCAGCTTAATATCTTCAATCTTCTTTTCCAGTTCAATCACATCTTCCGGAACATTGATGTTTTTGATGTGTTTCCTTGCACCAACTTCATCCAGTACATCAATTGCTTTATCCGGTAATAAACGATCGGTCATATAACGTTCGCTCAATTTTACACAGGCATCAATTGCTTCAGCGCTGTAGCTTACATTATGGTAATCTTCGTATTTGCTTTTGATATTTGTTAAAATCTGGATGGTTTCATCAACAGAAGGCTGGTCAACAATTACTTTCTGAAACCTCCTGTCCAGTGCGCCATCTTTTTCAATGTGCATCCTGTATTCATCCAGGGTAGAGGCACCAATGCACTGCAATTCGCCACGGGCCAGGGCCGGTTTAAAAATATTGCTTGCATCCAAAGAACCACTGGCACCACCGGCACCAACAATGGTATGAATTTCATCGATGAACAAAATAACATCCCTGTTCTTTTCCAGTTCGTTCATGATGGCTTTCATCCTTTCTTCAAACTGGCCACGGTATTTAGTACCGGCCACCAACGCAGCAAGATCAAGCGATACTACTCTTTTATCAAACAATACCCGGCTTACTTTTCTTTGAACGATCCTTAATGCAAGGCCTTCAACAATGGCTGTTTTACCCACACCTGGTTCACCAATTAAGATCGGGTTATTCTTCTTCCTGCGGGATAGAATTTGTGATACCCTTTCAATTTCAACCTCACGCCCCACAATTGGATCCAGGGAACCATTTTCTGCCAGCCTGGTAATATCCCTTCCGAAATTATCCAGTACCGGCGTTTTTGTTTTCGGTTGATTGGCAGCGCCGCCGGCACGTTGTGATTTTGGCTGCTGGCCATATTGTTTTCTTTCTTCATCAAAATCATCATCGTTCTCGTCAGAGAAATCTGCTTTGGGAGGATTGCTGGTAACAAATCCCAATTCGTTTTTAAACATATCGTAATCCACGTCGAACTGATTTAAAATTTGAGTTGCAATGTTCTCTTTGTTCTTCAAAATAGACAGCATCAGGTGTTCACTTTCTACCATGGTACTTTTGTGCGCCTTGGCTTCCAGCACTGTAATGCGGATCACTTTTTCTGCCTGCTTGGTTAATGGAAGAGAATTGATGTTTGCGATGTTTTTGCCTGTTTTATCCTTAACGGCCACTTCAATTTCTTTACGCAATTCGTAAAGGTCAACGTTCAATGATTTCAGGATTTTGATAGCGGTATTTTCGCCATCTCTTATTAAACCAAGCACCAGGTGCTCCGTTCCGATAAAATCATTTCCGAGACGAAGGGCTTCTTCCCTGCTGTAGGAAATAATTTCTTTTACTTGTGCCGAAAAATTGTTATCCATTTCTATTGAATTTAGCTTGTACAATAATAACGATTATTTAATTGATTTAGTTTGTTGAAATTATGAAATGTTGAAATGTTGAAAAGTTAAATTCCGCTTATCAAAACCCACTATTTACTGGCTTTTAAAGGGATTTTACACAACGGGCAGCAGCAAAATTTTGCCTTAAAACTGTACCTGCAGCAAGTATGGAAATAAAAAATTGCCTTTCTTTACAAAAACGGGCATCAGCATAATTATTCAAAAAACTACTTTTATAAATTGAGTTTACAACGATTTGTAAAAGCCTCAACAAGAGTACATGAACGTCAAAACAGATACCAAAGAAAAATTCACTGTTATAACGCCGAAAGAGGAGCAGTTGACTGTTAATATGACAGAAGAACTTACCGAACTGTTGCTTTTATACCTGCAAAAAGACATACCGCATATCATTTTAAACCTGGAGCAGGTGACAGCAATAGATGAAAAAGCCGGTGAAGCAATTGCATTGACACAGCAAAAGTTTTATGAAAGCGACTGCTCTTTTGTAATTTGCAGCCTGCAAAAAAATGTAGAAGACAAACTGGATGAATTAGAATTGCTGGAAGTTATGAATGTTACGCCGACCGAAAGTGAAGCCTGGGATATTGTACAGATGGAAGAGATTGAAAGGGAGCTGTTATCCGGCGATGACGAAGCATAATGAACAGTTTTCCTTAATGAGTGATGCAACATATTTCGACCCCGGCATGTCTTGAAAATAACATCGATCTTTCTTTTAACCTTCAACTAAAAAAATTTGTTAGCACTCACCATACTTGGTAATAACTCCGCAATACCTGCATTCGACAGGTTTCCTACTTCGCAGATACTGCAAACGCAGGATGAAAGTTATTTGATAGATTGTGGTGAAGGCACACAGATGCAGATGGCGAAATATAAAATTAAACGCAGCCGCATCAACCACATTTTCATTTCTCATTTACATGGCGATCATTATTTTGGATTGATTGGCCTGTTGAACAGTATGAGCCTGTTAAGCCGTACACAAGACCTGCACGTTCATGCACCCGCCTTGTTGCAAAACATTATACAACTTCAGTTGGATGCGGCCAATACCGTATTGAGCTATCAACTTTTCTTTCATGCATTGGGCGATGAAAAGGTTTTGTTGAGTGATAATAAAATGGAAGTAAGTTGTTTTAAAACGCTGCACCGCATTGAATGCTGGGGATTTTTGTTTAAAGAAAAAAAGAACCCGAGAAAGATAGATGCAGACAGGATAAAATCATTTGAGATACCGGCCAGCTTTTATGAAAAATTGCAGAAGGGTGAAGACTATGTAACAAAAAAAGGAACGATCATACCCAATGATGAAGTGACGATTGCTGCACCGTTGCCCAAGACTTATGGCTATTGTGCGGATACTATTTATGATGAAAATCTGGTCGAAAAAATAAAAGGGGTTGATTTGTTATATCATGAAACAACTTACCTGAAAGGCAACGAAACAAAGGCTGCTGCAAGGTTTCACTCCACTACACTGCAGGCGGCGGCTATTGCAGAAAAAGCGGGCGTTAAGAAATTACTGATCGGCCACTTCTCTGCCAAGTATGAATTTCTGGATGAATTTTTAAAAGAAACAAGTGGTGCATTTCCCAATACAGAATTAGCATTGGAGGGCGCCTGTTATTCTATCTGATTATCATCTTTTGTGATAATATTGTATCCATCCGCCATGATCCAGTTATAAAATTCAGGGAACCATTTTTGCCATGCCTTTTCATTGTGTTCACCATCAGGATCAATCATAGAATAAATCATGGCCTGTGATTTTGCACCCAATGCTTCCAATACCCTTTTCATATCTGCCACATAAGTCCTGCCTTCTTTTTCTCCCATATAAAAAAACAGTTTGCCTGTTACTTTACCGGCGAGGGAATCTGTTGCCTCATCAATACCGTTCGCTGTCCAGAATGCCGGTGAAAATACACCTGCCTTGCCAAACACTTCCGGATACTTAAGCGCTGCATAATAAGAGATAAGGCCACCCATAGAACTGCCTGCAATAATGGTTTGTTCTTTTGTTTTGATAGTGCGGTAATGCTTATCGATATAAGGCTTTAATGTACTAACTAAAAATTCAAGGTATTCATCGCCTTGCGGAGGAAAAGTTCTTGAGATAACAGAATCTTTGTAAACAAATTCAAAAGGATTGTATTCATTCATCCTGCTTTCGCCGCCATTGTCAATTCCCACAACAATGCAGGCAGGTTTACCATTGGCAATTAAACTATCGAGGCATTCATCAACCCCCCATTCGCCGAAAGGTGCTGTCTGGGTATCAAATAAATTTTGCCCATCATGCATGTACAAAACAGGATAGTGTTTTTTTTCTTTCTTGTAATTTGGCGGCAGGTATATCCAGATACGGCGGTGCTTTTTTAATTGCGGTACATAAAAAGCCGTATCTAACAATTTTACATTGGATGATGCTGAATGCAATTTGGGTGCAGCAGCAAAATCATCTTTCCATGAAATAATATCATAGAATATTGTTGTATCACTTTGTAATTGCATTGAATGATTATTTACATCTGCACCATTGGCACTGCTTTCTACCTTATCCCATGTGCCCCTTGTAAACTTGAACTGATAATCTCCTTTGGAGATCCCTTTTAATTCAATACTTAAACCGCCTTGCTTTCCTGTTAATTTATATTTTTCATCTGCCGGGTTCCAGTTGTTGAAACTTCCTGCAACAAAAACAGCTTCCTGCTGATGGTTTGCCGGGATACTTTTAAGCTGCAGCGTTACAGTAAACTGCGCTGTTACTGCACTGTACAGCAACATAGCAAAGCCAAGCAATAGTAAATGCTTACGCAAATAGGCGCTGGTTGGCAATGCAATGTTGTATATCAATATTATTTTTTTAGATAATTTTTTACCTTTTCCTGGATACTGCTGCTCAATGGTACAACCGGCAGGCGCAATACATTTTCAATCAATCCCATTTCATATAAAAATCCTTTTACACCAGCAGGATTGTTTTCTGCAAACAATAAATTGTATGCCTCAATCAATGGATAATTTAACTGGTTGGCTTTGGTAAAATCACCAGCCAAACCTGCCCTTACCATATCAGCAAACTCTTTTGGAAAACAGTTGGCTGCA
>CAXTPJ010000112.1:0-7974 GCA_964245855.1 uncultured Ferruginibacter sp.
TCTTGTTCCGATCGGTTCAAATGTCGTTCTGTTCAACCCAATGCCATACATCGGGAATTTATTGCTGCTGCCATTGTACAGGTACAGTTTGCCCTCATCATCTGTAAAAAAAGAAGGATCCCATCCGCCAATGCTGAAGGAGTCAACCAATGGTTTCCACTCATTGGCTTTGGGATTAGTGCTCATCCAGATAGTAAAGTTGCTGGTATAAGTAGAGCCAAAAACGATCATGGTATCACCGATGATCCCCACCGCAGGTGCACACAATTCATCGTAGCCTGCATTCCAGGGACGAAGGAATTTCTTGGAGACAAATTTCCAGTTCAGCATATCATTGCTCCACCAGTAACCCCACTGGTTAGTGCTAAACAAATAATAATCGCCTTTGTAATTTACGATCACCGGATCGGCCGTAGCCCTGTGCCTGCCCCATTCGCTGAAGTTTGGAATGGGAGAGTAACCATAATCTACATTAATGGGGTTGCAATAGGTTTTTTGCTGCGCCAAAGAAGCCGATGTGATCAGCAGAAAGAAGAGGGACATCGCAATCGTTGATCTCATGTTGTTACAATTTTTCTTTTAAATAATTATGTTACCTGCTATTGCTTTTCATAGCATCAGCATTGGCGACGCTCCGTTCAACATTTTTTATAATGGCATCATGCTGCCTTTCTAAATAATAGGCTGCTCACCAAAATGTGTATTATTTTTTCAACCATGGACTTTCAAATCCCAACTTTTTTAAACCTCCCTGTATCTCAGGGCAACTCATGAATAACTTCCAGATCAATCCGGTACGGTGGTTTTCAATCATGGCAACAATTGGCCCCTGGTCAATGGCCAGGTAACTTTTTGCGTACCAGTTTTGCGTTTCATTAAAGGCATCCACAAATCCATATTCTCCCCATATCTTATCTCCCAAATCATAATAAAAATGCCTCAGTGCTTTCATAGATAATTCTGGCGTGTAAGGAAAAGCAGATAAGGCAGCAGTTGGTGTGATGGTACCTTCATCATTGGTAGGCGAAAAAGCATTGTAGCCATTGTAAGTATCCGATGCCGTTAACCCCCAGCAATTTTCACCATAGCCTTTAAATTTTTTCGGGTTATCAATACAGTAATCATGGTTGATCAACGTATGGTTTTGATTTTGCTCCCAATAATCTGCATACTCATCTTTTAATCCACGGGGATCCAATCCTAAAAAAGAATATTGAGAAAAGAATAACGGGCCACCATAATCAAAGCCTAACGGTAACGTATGGCCGTAAAATTGTTTACCATTTTTAAAGAAATTACTTTGCGCCCAACCGCGGTGGTATACCGAAGCAGTAACAGGATAATTTTCGCCACTGGCAGCTAATATGTACATGATCAAACATTCATTAAAACCCCTTACCGGAAAATTCATAGCCCAGCCATTGTTGGGGCTCCAGTGCCAGAACAATACATCCTGGTCATGCGTAAACCAGTTCCACTCTATGCCGTTCCACAACCAGCTTAGCTTTCCACGAAATTCATTTTCAGCAGGATTATCCCGGTTAAAATATTGCCTGGCACAAAGCAGGCCTTCAAACAGGTAAGATGTTTCAACTAAATCAGCGCCATCATCTTTTCTACCGAAAGGAATGGTTTTACCGGTAGCGCCATTCATCCAGTGTGCATAAGCGCCATGATATGAATCTGCCTTCACCAAAAAGTTGATCATCTTTACCATAAACTTTGCAGCAGTATCTCTCGTTATCCATCCTCTTTCTACCGCAACAATCACGCTCATGATGCCAAAGCCGGTGCCACCTACTGCAATGGTTTCATGGCCGTAACCTGCATCGGTATTACTTCTTTCTCTTGCCATTCCGCTGATAGGGTGTGCAAAATCCCAAAAGTATTTAAAGGTTTGTTTTTGCACTTCATCCAGCAAAGCAGAATCAGATAAGCCCTGCTTGATAGCGACCGTTTGTTTTTTTGCTGTGGTGGTTTTTTGCGCACTAACAAAAAGAGTGCTGCTGGAAACAGTGACTGCAAGTAAAATAGATTTGATAAAAGGCTTTGTCTGCATCGTTTTGTATGGTTTGGTTTTCCGCTGTTATTTTTTTAATTCCAGTGTCGCCTGCACCGGAAAATGATCCGACGGATATTTCATATCATACGAATCAGTAATGGTGGCAAACTTTTTTACCGACCAGTTTTTATTGTTGGAGATAAAAATATAATCGATACAACCATCCGGTTTTTGTGAAAATTTAAAGGCATTCCAGGTATCATCAGGACCATAAGCCGGTTGCCGGCTGTTCCTTCTTGCATTGATAAAATTGCCGGCCATATATTTTGCCGGAGCCTCATCCGGCTTTGAGTTGAAGTCACCGGTCAATACAACCGGATAGTTTTTATCAGCCGCAAGTGCTTTGATCTTTTCAGTTATCAGTTTTGCAGATTCTATTCTTGCGGTAACTCCCATGTGGTCGAAGTGGGTATTGAAAGCCCACAACAGTTCACCTGTTTTTTTTAATTTGAATAAGCCATAAGTACAAACCCTTCTGCACGCTGCATCCCAACCCATCGATACTGAATCGGGTGTAGCCGATAACCAAAAGGTAGATGATTTAATTAATTCAAACTTATCCTTGTTATAAAAGACGCAGGAATATTCCCCCGCTTCCTTTCCATCATCTCTTCCCACACCAATAGAACTGTATCCTTTTAACTGGCTTAACAAATATTGCAACTGGTGGTGCTGCACTTCTTGTGCGCCAATAAAATCAGCATTGTAATAATTCATCAATCCGGCAACTTTATCTTTTCTTGCATCCCAACGGTTCTCTCCGTCGGAAGCTACATCCAGCCTAATATTGTAAGACATTACTTTTATTTCCTGCTGCGCATACAATGCATTGTTAGCAATCGCAATCAATAACAGCAACAATCTTAGTGAGCATTTCATACAATTAATTTATAAGTAAGGTGCCGTAAAACCAAGCGTTCTCATACCGGCTTTTACTTCCGGGCAGGAGGTAAATAAATTCCATAACAACTGGCTGCGGTAATTTTCTATCATGATGATGATGGGCCCCTGGTCGATGGCTAAAGTAGAATTAGCGAACCAGGTATTCTTTAAACTAAACGCATCATAAAAACCATAGTCACCCCATAGTTTATCTCCCAGTACATAATAAAAAAACTTCAGCGCTTTCATCGATTCTGTTGGTGTATAAGGGAGCGAAGAAATAGCTGCTGTCGGCGCAATTACACTTACATCATTTGTGGGCGAACTGGCGGTATAGCCATCTTTGATATCGCTGGCAGTTAATCCCCAGCAGGAATCACTGTAACCATAATTATTCTGGGGGTTAGCGATGCAATACCTGTTATTAATAAGCGTATGGTTTTTTGTCTGCGTTTCATAATTGGCATACACATCTGTTAAGCCTACCGGGCTCATACCCAAAAATGAATAGTGTGAAAAGAAGAGCGGCCCGCCTGATGGTGGGCCTAACGGCAACGTGTAGCCGTAATAATTATTACCGTTTACAAAGCTGCCACTACTGGCCCATCCATTACTGTACACTGATGCCGGGATGCTGTGTGTAGTAGACGAAGCAGCCAGTACATAGGTAATAAGGCATTCATTCCACCCCTGTATCTTCATGTTCATTTGCCAGTTATAATTATCGCTGTAGTGCCAGTACAAAACATTTTGACTTCCCTGCCTGAACCAATCCCACTCTACATTATTCCAAAGTGTATTGATATCATTCCGCAATGCTGTTTCTGTTGCATCTGTTCCTGTAAAAAATTGCCTTGCTGTCAGCAGCCCCTGCATCAGGTAAGATGTTTCAACAAGGTCTGCACCATCGTCCTGTGTACTGAAAGGAACAATGGCACCGGTTGCACCATTCAGCCAGTGAGGGAAAGCACCATGTACTTTTTGTGCAGTATTTTTAAGAAAGCCAACAATGGTTTGCATGCGTGCAAGCCCATCAGCCCTGCTGATAAAATTCCGGTTGATGGCGGTAACAATACTCATGATCCCAAACCCGGAGCCGCCGGACGTAACTACATCGCCTGAAGTATTTCTTTCTCTTGCCAACCCACTTACAGGGTGGCCAAAATCCCAGAAATAGCGGAATGTCTGTTGCTGTATCTTATCAAGCAAAGCTTCGTCGGTAAGCATTGGAAATTTCCTGGATGAGTCAATACGTGTAATAAAACTTCTTACAATGTTATCATTCAGGCTTGAGCCGGCTGTAGATTTCAACGCTGTATTTACCCTGAAATTATATTTGGTGAGATATTGTAAAGGTGTTGCCGGTTGTATCACTAAAGTAGAATCGCCGTTTTGAAAGCTGGTGTTGAAAGTGGCTGCAGTTCCATTAGCATCAGTTAATGTTACTGCAGCATTGGCAGAGCTTTGATTTAAAGGCTGCGAAAATTTTAGCCGGATAACTGGCTGTCTTTTTTGACCATACAATACTGTTCCAAATGAAACAGCATCAATATAAATATTACTTAGCACGACAGTGCTGGGTACAACTACCGGTGGTGTTGGCGTTGTATCATTTCCTTTTTTACATGAAATAGCACAACAAAAAACTACAGCAACGGAAAGATTTTTTTTAAGCATAATAATTAATTGATTGGTTTATAAAAAATCAACGGTTCATTGTTCCTTGCAACAATCAATAATTTTTGACCTTTGCCTGTATTGATCCATTTTGCATCCCTTATTTCTCCTTTTACGGAAGGCATCTTTTGCTGAACTGAAAATGAAGACCGATCGTATGAAAAAAGATTGGGCAGCATCGCATCGTATCTTCCTTCATAAGGTATCACACCATAAAAATTTCCACCCGCAAAGTAATCTGTATGATTGTTTGCGCTATAGGAAGCAAATGAAAAAACAGGCGACAACTGTTCTTCATCCGGTAAATCTGTTCTTGTAAAATTGCCCTTGCCATCATTTAAAAAACAGGAAGAACCCAATGTTTCGGCTTTCAATTCTTTAAAATCTTTAAACAGGTCATAAAACATAAATTGCACTGTTTTACCTGCTACTTCACTGTAAGTAAGATATGCTTTCTTTAAAACAGGCAAAGCCCTTTCCAGTTCATCTTTTGCCAAAAATGTATATTCTTTTCCGTCGATGGTATAAGCCATAACCTGTTCTACAGATCCATTTTGATCAAAGTCTTTTACATACATTTTTAATGCACCATTTTTAGCGGAATATAATTTTGAATTGTGACCCCAATTGCCTGCCAGTAAATCTGTAAAACCATCTCCGTTGATATCAGTTGTATAAATGGTTTGCCATAATCCTGTAGAGCCGGCAATATCTGTTGCTTTAAAAACACCTTTGTTATTCAGGAAAATTTTAACGCCCATCCACTCCCCGGCCACAACCAGGTCAGGCCATCCATCATTGTTAACATCGGTAAAAGCTGCGGAAGTAACCATGCCAAGTTGCTGCAATGCTATCACATTGGCGCCGGCTTCTTTAAAATTCCCTGCTCCATCATTCAATAATAAATAAGAATTTTGCGGCAAACCGAATGCGGCTGCGTTGGCCAAGCCACCGATAAACAAATCCATATCACCATCTTTATCTGCATCAGCTACTGATACGCAGGATTTATTGGTTAGTGTTACCGGCAACCTCCCGGTAGTTTTTTGAAAATGCCCTTTGCCATCATTCAGGTATAATTGATCGGCCAGTGCAGGGTCACCATCAGATAATTCGTTACCACCTGTTACAACATACAAATCCGGAAAGCCATCTTTATTGGCGTCGAAAAATACAGCATCAACCTGGTCGGCAGCATTGGCAAATGTGGTAGAATCGGAACAGGTAAATTTCCCGCTGCCTGTCTGCATCATTAAGCTTCCAGATTGCCCATTGGCACCGCAGACAAAAAAATCATCCAGCCCATCTTTGTTGATGTCTGCAACAGCAATTTTAGGCCCTCGTGTAGATTGGAGGTGAGGAATTAGGTATTGCTTATTAAAATCGTTGAAATAGTTTTCTTTGTGCTTCCATGATAAACCAACCTGGCTGGTAACATCCTGCAAGATTGGGGTAGCCGGCGGAAAAAATGTATTGTAATCAAATACGCCCCCGGCAGCAGATTGCTTTATCTCCAGGTGGCCCATCGCCGGTGTATTTCTAAACAATTGGTACTTTTGATCGGGCCAAACAACCAGTATGCTGTCTATATATTTAATACTGTCGAGTCCAAAATGAAGCCTTGCATCGCTTGCAGATTGAAAGCCCCTTGTTAACATTAATTGTTGATATTGCATTTTGCCACCGGTGAAAATCCATGTCTTAACGCCTATGCCAAAAGTATTTGCTGTATTGCCTTTAAAAGAAATGTTCAGTGTTGTTTTAAGGGGTGCTGTATTTTTTAAAATCAATGCCCTGGAGTTGATGCAGTTAACTACAACATCCAGGTTGCCATCGTTATCGAGGTCTGCGTAAGCGGCACCGGTATAATATCCTTTCATGCTGCCAGTACCCCAGTCATTACTAACATCTTTAAATTGCAGGCCACCTTCATTTTTAAAGAAGTAAGGATGCGAACTACCATCGGGCATACTCTTAATTGCATCGTCATCATATTTATCTGTTTGCTGCCTTCCCTTATTCATATCCAGGTCAGAAACATACCTGATATAATCCAGGTCAACCGGGCGTTTTACAATACCGCTGGTAATAAATAAATCTTTGTTGCCATCATTATCAAAATCAGCAAACAATGGCGACCAACTCCAGTCTGTAGCAGAAACGCCAGACAATAAAGCCGTTTCACTAAAACTGCTTCCGTTGCCATTGTTACGCTGCAAGCAATTTTTTGAATACTGATCCTGGTAACCATGTTGCTCCAGTTTCAGTTTATAGGTGTCAGCATTTTCATCACTGCCATAACTTTTCAATATCTTTTCATCTGCCGGCAACATATCTGCTGTTACAATATCCAACTGACCATCATTATTAAAATCAGCCACATCATTGCCCATGCTAAAGCGGCTGTAATGTTTAAAATGTTTGGCGCCACTTTCGGTGAAAGTTCCATTACCATTATTGATATAATAATAATCGTTTTCGTGAAAATCATTGCCAATATAAATATCATCCCAACCATCGTTGTTGATATCTGATACTGCAATGCCCAACCCATAGCCAAGATTACTTTGATAAATGCCAACCTGTGCAGATATGTCTGTAAACTTACCGGTGGTATTTATATCATTCCGGTAAAACCGGTCACCCGAAAGTTCATCGTATTTTCTGCGGTTAACCGTATCCGTTATATTGGAGTGTGGATGATGAGATTGGTTAAGGATAAAACAGTCCAGGTCACCATCATGATCGTAATCAAAAAAAACAGTTTGTGTTGTTAAGCAGGAAGTATTCAATCCGTACTTCGCAGATTCCTCAGTAAATTTATTTTTGCCCTGGTTTATAAATAATTCGTTGTGGCCGGTAAGCCCGTACTTATTGGCGATGGCAGAAATATAGATGTCGAGTAAACCATCACCATTTACATCGGCCATGGTTACGCCTGTACACCAGTCTGAAGTTCCGGCAACACCCGCAGAGTCGGTAATATCATCAAATTTAAAATTGCCTTTATTCAGGTATAGCTTATTGCCACTTTTGTTGTTGGCCGTAAAGTAAATATCCGGTAACCCATCATTGTTAATATCACCTATTGCTACACCGCCGCCGTTGTAATAATACAGGTAATAAAGAATATTAAACAGGTCATGTTTTTCCGGTTTATTTTCAAACTGCACATTTGTTTCTGAAGCAGGCAGGTTTACAAACAGCCCATCTTTCTTTTCCGGATTGTTTTGATTGCAGGAAATGAAAAACAGGTAACAAAATGCCAGGTACAATACACTATTATTTTTTGCAGGCCGCATTTATTTTGTTTTTGATTTTACAGTAGCGCCTTTCCCGCTTTGTGCTGCAGG
>CAXTPJ010000113.1:0-7959 GCA_964245855.1 uncultured Ferruginibacter sp.
CAGTGCCAAAAGGAAGGGCTAATTATGAACCGAACAGCCTGGATAAAGCGGGTGAAGATGCCGGGCCAAGAGAATGCCCGGTTACCGGTTTCAGCAGTTTCCAGGGAAGGCCTGATATGGAAGAGCAGGGAGGTAAATTGCGGATACGCCCCGAATCATTTGCCGATCATTACAGCCAGGCCAGGTTATTTTTTACTTCACAAACAGAAAATGAACAGGCGCATATCGCATCTTCTATTGTGTTTGAATTATCGAAGGTTACACTTGATCATGTGCAGCAACGGGTGCTGGCTAACTTCCGGAATATTTCTGAAGACCTTGCCGCCCGGGTGGCGAAAGGCTTAGGAGTAAAGTTGCCGGAAAAATCCCCTGCCGCACAACCCGTTCAAAACTATGATCCTTCGCCTGCTTTGTCTATTCAACAAAATAGCAAAGAAACATTAGAAGGCAGGTGTGTAGGAATTTTGATTGCCGATGGAAGCGATGCTGCAGTATTGGATAAATTAAAGAAAGACATTAAAAAAGCAGGCGCTTCTTTTAAAGTTGTTGCGCCAAGACTAAACGGCATTACTTTATCTGATAAATCTGTTGTAAAAGCAGATGGTCAATTGGCAGGCACACCTTCCCAATTATTTGATGCAGTTGCGGTATTACTCTCCGATGAAGGCACTTCCCTGTTGGTAAATGAAGCCGCAGCAGTGCAATGGGTAATGGATGCCTTTGGACATTTGAAAGCCATTGGCCATACCAAAGAAGCGATGGCTTTGTTAGGCAAGGCAGGTGTAGCAGAAGATGAAGGCGTAACCGGATTGGGAAAACAATTTTTACCTGCCGCAGCAAAACGTTTCTGGCTAAGAGAAACCTCATTGCGAACATTAGCATAATAGGTACATACTAAAGCCGGCGATTTTGCCGGCTTTAGTTATTTCTGACAATACATTAACTTAAGTTTCTTCATAATCGTATAGTTTTTAATTCAAAAAAGCTGATCCAAATTGAATGTAATTGGCTCCAAACTTTACAAAATTCAATATATTTTTTACATAATTACCGCCAACACCACCTGCATTCCTTTACAGGCTTGAACACCAATAAGTATCTCCTTACAATAGTACCCAAATTAAGTTGATTTATTGTAATTTGCTGCTGAATAAACAACAGCGGTTAATGGCGTCAATTTTAGTGCTGGAAGACAATGAATTCCTTTTGGAACTGTATAAGGAAATATTCAGTATCGATGGCCACAACATTATTGCAGCACTAAGCTATAAAGCTTTTCAGCAACAACTATCGATTAGCTTTCCTGATCTTTTCATCCTGGATGTTGTATTGATGGATTCTGACGGGAGGGAAGTTTGCCGTCAATTAAAAGCAGGTCCACTCACACAAAATATCCCGGTTGTTTTAATCTCAGCAAGTCATCAATTTTTAGAAAACCGGGAACAATACGGCGCTGATGCTATTCTTGAAAAACCCTTCAACATAAAAGACTTTCGCACCCTGGTGAATATGCTAATCCGGTAATCAAAAATTTTCAGACCAGGTAATACGCTATATAATTTGTAGTTTTCTAAAGCAAACCCTTAGCATAAAAATTGGTTGTTCAAATTGCTTACTCCTCATCCATAGAAATTAGAAAACATGACACTTTAAACCCTGTTCTATACATGGCCAGGATTCTTATACTGGATGATTCTAAAGTTATTTTAGACTTATATGCTGTTTTAGTTAACATCGATGGGTATGAAGCAATACCGCTTACAAATAAAGAGCAAATTGAATCTAAACTTGTGTCAACTACTCCTGACCTGATTATCCCGGATATCTTATTGAATGGGAAAAAAACTAAAGGTTGATTTTATTAAATCATACGTTCACATGGAGGGAAACATAACGTTATCCCCAGAAGAATATCCAGACTTTCAGGAAGCCATGCAAGCTGTAAAAAGCTTGCCTGAATAACATAATGATTCTATAAATAATTAATTTTATTAACCCGAAATACAGATTAACCCAGTTTTGAAATAGTATTGCTATGGTATGGGAACTCTATTAAATTCGTACTGTCTTACTTTCTTAATTTTTATCAATTGTTACATTATCGATTTGCTTTACAAAGGCTATGATTAACAGCAACACTGTAAGGATGTATCTAATTTTCTGTTTCTTTTCATAATAAGAAATTACCATTCATTCTTCGTTCTTATCTGTATTTCACTACCCTGCGTTTCATTTATTGAAAATTCTTTTTGTGTAAGTATTATACTATTAACGTGTTTTTTTTTATGAAAAATTTTCTTTCGCTTAAATTTTATCTTTCGGAAATTAATCAAACCAACTCATTTTGTTTAAATTGCTTCATCAAATCATTTCACAGTGGCCAATGTATTAGTACTTGATGATTCAGAAGATATTCTCGTTCTATATGAGCACATACTGCGTTATGGTGATCATGTTCCTACCCTTGTTACGAATACGGGAGACTTTGAAAATGAGCTTAAAAAATCATTACCTGACTTAATAATTATTGATGTTCTATTACAGCATGCAGATGGCCGGGAAATATGCAAATCACTAAAAAATAATAGCAATACAAAAGAAATCCCGGTCCTTGTATTGTCAGCCAATGAACGATTTTTAAAAAATCGTAACGAATATGGGGCAGATGCAGTGATGGCCAAACCCTTTGACATCAAAAAACTCACCGACAAAATAAAAGACTTAGTAAAATAGTATCATTTTTATCAGTCTTTTACAAATCAAATCAATGGTATTTGGTTATACTTTCCTACCCTTGATATTATTCACTTACCCAGGCTTTCGCTTCAACTAATGCAGAATAAGTAAATCCCTTTGCCTCGCCCGGCCCTACATAACTAAAAAGATCAGTGAACTTATTTATTGCATCAGACTCAGAAACGATTGCCATCTTATGCCATTTGGAGAAATGTTTTAACACAACCCCTAAATCTTTTGCAATTGCACCGATACTAAAATTATCCAGCTCCGTACCCAGCACGAGCAAAAATCTAATTTTCCCTGTTGTTTCACCAACTCGTCTATTGCAGGTATTACAATAGTATCATAGTCAGCCTTGGTAACTTTGCCTGATGCTGTAAAACCAGCAACGTCTTTATGGACATCTGTTCTTACCGTCATCATAAAAATTGTTTTTTAATTTTAATAACCCACAAAGAAAAGTTCATCATAGTTACTTCTTAAAACATATCAATTGAAGTGCCATAGGTGAAATATACAAAGGCTTAAAAATAATCAGGAAATGGGCTTGAAGTCTAGTTTTCGAAAATGGATATATCAAAATCTATATTAGGTTTCTCACAACCAATACCACCTATTTCTACTTAAACAATTTTAAATATTTTTTGAAACTTAACAAACCTGCCTGTTTGCGGAATATTTTTTTATGGTTTATAAATTATGACGCCCTTTCCGTAACTGAAACAAAAAAAATTGTGGACTAAATATGGACTACTAAGTAAATAAAAAAACGATACATAATTGATTGTCAATTATGTATCGTTTTTACAAGCGGAGAGTTAGGGATTCGAACCCCAGGACCTGTTACAGTCAACAGTTTTCAAGACTGCCGCAATCGACCGCTCTGCCAACTCTCCGGGTGCAAAATAATAGTGTTGAAGTTTAAATACCAAAAAAAAGTTGAAATAATCATCATTTTGACAAAATACGAAGAGGCTAAATCATTGAAAAGCAAGGATTGACGGGCTTCTTCAAGCCATATCACCGTTGATAAATTATTTGTAAGCAGCTATTGAAAAATTGTAACCTTTATCTCCTAAAACCAAACAAATGGAAATAGCTTCACTCATTTCACTTTCCTTTTTTTATATCATCCATGTGATGGCTCAACAGGAAGATGCGGCCATCAAACAATCCATCAGCACCTTTTTCGCCGGCATGAAAAGCAATGATACTTTGATGATAAAATCTTCACTGGATACCTCTTGTTTTTTATATTCCATCATGCAAAATAAAGAAGGCAATACCGGGCTTGACAAAGAAGACATGAGCGATTTTTTAAAACAGGTAGCCTCATTGAAAGGACAAAATATTGATAAACGCTTGTTGAGTTACGATATTAAAGTGGATGGCGCCATGGCCATTGCGTGGACACCTTATTAATTGTACTTCAATGAGAAATTATATCACTGCGGCGTAAATGTGTTCACGCTCATTAAACGGAACAACGACTGGAAAATAATGGGCATTACGGATACGAGAAGAAAGAAAAATTGTGAGTAACAAAAGGTTTAGAAAAGTTTAGGGTTTAGTCGTTTAGTTTTTTTGTACAGCATTAAGCTTTACCATGGCACTCAACTTACTTATTCAACAAAATTTAAATTTTCACTGAATATTGCAATATCACTATAACAAAGCAGCCAGGAAAAATCCCTGGCTGCTTTGTGTGATCAGCTAATTTGCATCGCCTGCAACATCTTTTTCCTTCACTAAACTTAAATCATCCAGACTAACGGTGAGGGGTAACACACCTAATTGAACAATGGCTTTTTTACCCCTGATCTCTTTTAAAATACCAACCTGGCGGTTCTGTTTCATTTTTACTTTATCACCTACTTTTACTTCGCCGCCAATTTCAATGAATTTTTCATTCAGTTTTTTCTGGTGCTTTTCTGTCACCATTTTTTCTTTTTGATTAAACAGTAAGGCATGGATTATCTTTACTACTTTGTCCTTATCTTCTGTCTTACGCCATTCTATCACCATCGATTTCAGGCGGCGCTCCATGTCTTTCAGGTAGGCTATCTTTTCTTCGGATATCTGGTTCTGGTGCTTGAGCCTTTCAACTTCCTGCTGGTGACGTTCTTTATTTAATACCTGCTGCATTTCATTTTTTAACCGTTCATTTTCTTTTAATAAATGCTGCAGGTCTTTTTTCTCGGCATCAATTTTTTGCAGGTCCTGCTCGGTACGGTTCAACAGTTTATCCAATGTAAAATGATCTTCATCTACCAATGACCTTGCTTTTTCTATCAATCTTTTTTCAAGGCCAATTCTTTCTGCGATGGAGAACGTGTAAGAACTTCCCGGCTTGCCAATAATGAGCTTATACAGCGGCAATAAATTCTGTTCATCAAACTGCATGGCGCCGTTGATAATGCCGGGTACTTTGTTGGCCATTACTTTCAGGTTAAGGTAATGCGTTGTTACAATACCCAAAGAATGTTTGTGCGCCAGTTCTTCCATGATCACTTCTGCAAAAGCGCCACCTAAATTAGGGTCACTCCCGCTTCCCAATTCATCAATAAAAAACAGTGTTTTACCATTTGCATTTTCCATGAAGTGTTTCATGTTCTTCAAATGCGAAGAATAGGTACTCAATTCAAATTCTAAACTCTGCGTATCTCCAATATGGATCATGATCTGTTTAAAGATACCCATTTCACTGTCTGGGTTAACCGGCACCAGCAAACCGCTTTGCAGCATCAGTTGCAGCAGGCCAACTGTTTTAAGCGTTACGGTTTTACCACCGGCATTGGGGCCACTGATAACCAGTATGCGATTTTTATCATTCAACGAAATATTGATCGGTATGGTAGGCTTTTCATTTTTCTGGTTGTACAACAGTAGTAACGGATGGTAAGCATTAATCAGTTTCACATGCGCTTTATCATACAGCAATGGATAATTGCCACCCAGTATTACTGCAAACTTTGCCTTTGCATTAATGAAATCAAATTCCCCTGCAATATCAAAATATGTTTTCAGCAGCGTTGCGTACACACTTAACTGTTGGGTAAGTTTGCGCAGAATCTTATACACTTCCTTGCTCTCTTCATTTTCTAATGAAAAGATATCATTGTTGAGTTCAGTCGTTTCTTCAGGTTCTATAAAAGTAGTCCGGCGGCTATCGCTTTCGCCATGCAGCACGCCTTTTATCATACGCTTTTGTTCTGCAAAAACTGCCAGCACCCGCCGGCCATTCATAAAACTTTCTTCAATATCAGCGAGGTATCCCTGCTTATTTAATTTGCTTACGATCTTGTCGAACAAACGGCGCAGGTCGTTGCGTTTGCGGTACAGGCTCATGCGGATCCTGGTCAATTCTTCGCTGGCCGAATCTTTTACATTGCCGGTGTCATCCAGTATTTCATTAATGAGTTCGTTGATTGTTCTTTCGTAGTATGTATCGTTGATAACTTTTGCTAATGCTGGATAAGCAATCCGCCTTTCATTATCGAACCAGCGAAAAATATTACCGGTATTTTCTGCCAACTTTTTAACCAATAAAAATTGATCGCCGCTCAATACAGCGCCGGGAATACTCAGTAATTTTAATTCTTTATTGATATTGGCTACAAAATCATTGGGGAAATATTGTGCGCTCTGCAACAGCAATTTATATTCATTGCTTTGCTGCAGTTCTATTTCAATAAATTCTTTTTTAGTATGGATGCGGAGATTAGCTGCTTTGTATTTTGCATATTCGGTACGGCAATATTCTGACAATATTGTCTTTACCTTTTCAAACTCCAGTTGCACCAATGCCGACTCCGGGAAAAACCTGATCATTTGTTCTCACTACTTTTTGTTGCCGCAAAAGTACGCCGATTGCTTTAAACTGAAATTGGTATGTGTTTACAACAATATTCAGGGCAATAAATAATGCTGGCGTTTAAAGATGACCTGCAGGAAATAAATTACTGCTATTAATTGCAGAAACGCCTGCAATAAAAAGATTGAAACCAATATATGGTTGGCATTGAGTAAGGCATCCATAATTCCGGGCGAAGGCGAAATGCCGGTTGCAGCACTGTTTTCCAGCGATGCCATAAAAAGCAATATCAACAATCCAATGGTAAAATAGACATGCGGCACACATATTTTCGATTGCCATTTACGGGATGCCCGAAGAAAAAAATGAAGCATGAAAGGGACGATAGCAGAGATGAATATCGCCCAAAAAAGTATAGCAGTATCAATAGCAAAACTGTTGATCAAAAATTTACTGATCAAAAATAAAATCAGCGGCACAACCAATAAAAAAGGTTCAGGCTTATCGCTTAATATTCTTCGCATCTATTTTTTGCTTTTTATTTTTTAACTAGCAATCCCTCATCGCAAAAATGCAGGATTGATCTATCCACACCAGCCCGCAAAATAACAGTTCTGTTAAACTTATTGAAAGATATCTTGTTTATAATCTGTGGCAATTAGTTTTGCGTACTTATTTAAAAAAAAGATCATGAAAAAATTACTGCTGGCCCTGGGCATTTTTAGCGGACTTGCGGCATCGTCTAAACCAACCAATATCGCTTCAATAACTACCATGGATAATTTTACCGAGACAAATCAAACATTAGATACTGCTACATTCGGCACGGGCTGCTTTTGGTGTACCGAAGCCATTTTTCAGGAAGTGGCAGGCGTGGTAAAAGTTACCAGTGGCTACAGTGGCGGCCAGGTTGCAAACCCGACTTACAAAGAAGTTTGCAGTGGTATTACCGGCCATGCGGAATGCCTGAATATTGTGTATGATCCGGCAAAAATCACTTACGATGAATTGCTGGAGATTTTCTGGAAAGTGCATGACCCCACAACACTGAACCGCCAGGGAAATGATGTGGGAACACAATACCGCAGCGCCATTTTTTACCACAACGAAAAACAAAAAGCAACCGCTGAAAAATACAAAGCTGCATTGGATAAGAGCGGCGCCTGGGATAAACCGATCGTTACCAAACTGGAACCTTTTGTAAAGTTTTACCCGGCAGAAGATTACCATCAAAATTATTATAATAACAATACCGGCGAGGGCTACTGCCAGTTTGTGATACGCCCTAAGCTGGAAAAGTTTGAGAAAGTTTTTAAAAATAAGTTAAAGAAAAGCCCCCACTAAATCTCCCCCGTTTAAAGAGACGTTTGACTCTGCTGGAGCAGAGTGATTTTTTATTTTTCGCT
>CAXTPJ010000114.1:0-7948 GCA_964245855.1 uncultured Ferruginibacter sp.
TCTATAAAAAATTTCATAACCCCTATCCCCTAAAGGGGGATTTGGTTTTTTAATGTTAGAGAATAAAATTGTTTGACAAAAGTATCTGAATAAAAGATTTACGGTATAAATAATGTGAAAAGCAAACGAAAGGAAAAGTAGAAAAAATAATGAAAACTCTAAAACCCCTTTAGGGGTTGGGGGTAAATAAAAAACGGCAAGTTACTTACATCGCACCGCTCAACCATTTACCCTTGCTACCTTCCGGTCCTGGGGGAGTTCAACAGGAGCTGGTCGTATAAGACTTGCCGGGTGCAAATATAGGGTATTCTATTTTTAAGGTTGCTTTTTTATTAACTCTTTTTGGAAAGATTTTATTTTTTTTACCAAATGAAAACTGAACATTTACATTGGTAAAAATATTTTGCTGCAAGATCACTCAATAGTAACAACAGCAGTATCTAACCGGCACTGTTTTTTGCATAAGTAAAAACAACCGCACTATAAATAACAGAAAGCATTAGTGAAATAGATACTCTTCACCTTAAATCAAAAAATCTTTCCCTACATTTACGAAAAACGAATTTTGCGTATGCCACTGACCCCCTCTTCTATCGGATTGCACCTGCGCTACCGGATATGGATAGCCGAAATGAATGCAGACATTACTGTACTGCGAATTTTTGACGATTACCTGGCAGAAATGAAACCTGCCAAAGCTGATACAGAAACCAAGGCTGTAAAAGACAATTTCAATAAACAGTTTGATGATTTCAGAAAAGAAATAGACCAGGTTAAACATGAAATGCACCTGTCGAAAATGAAGCTGGCTGCCAATACGAGGCAAGGTGTTGCGGTAGATAAAAAGCTGTACAAAGAAGACAACCATGCAGCCCTGCAAAAACGTTACGATGCATTCAGAAAAGCGTTCAACAGGATGAAGGTTGATTTTAGCATGTTAAAAGAAAATTGGGTGAGTTGATACCACACCACCTTTATTCCTTCTTCCATATCAAATTGGTTATCCTAAAATTTACAGAACGGTCTATTTGCTTTACCAAATCAATAAAAGGTTTGCGTTTTGTTGGTGGAGCAACAAGAAAAGAGCTTGATATTTATACGATCTCCAGGTACCTTTTCAATTCCCAATCAGTTACTGCTTTCATGCATTGCCTCCACTCCCATTCACGTGTGGCGGTAAAGTGTTCGGTAAAAGGTTCACCGAATAACGCTTTTGCTACTGCAGATGTTTTCATTGCGTGTGTGGCTTCCCATAAATTTTTAGGCAATGTGCCATTCTGTATATCCGTGTAGCCGTTACCGGTAGTAGCCGGTATTTTTAGTTTGAGCTTATTCTTGATACCATACAAACCGCTGGCAAGACAGGCAGCCATGGCAAGATAAGGATTGCTGTCGCTGCCTACTACCCTTGTTTCGAGCCTGGTGGCGGTGGCGCTGCCCGGCAAAGCCCGCAAAGCAGTGGTGCGGTTATCTATTCCCCAGGTAGTAGTAGTGGGTGCCCACGCCCCTTCTACCAAACGCTTATAACTATTTACGGTTGGTGCAAACATGGGCAATATAAATGGAAGACAATGCAACTGACCTGCAATATATTGCTGCATCAATGTACTGATACCTGTAGAGGATTTTGTATCATAAAAAAGGTTTTGCTTTTTAGTGCTGTTCCACAAACTTTGGTGTACATGGCCGCTGCAGCCGGGCAAGTGTTCATTGAACTTCGCCATAAATGTTGCAATGATGCCCTGTTGCTTGCCAATCTGCTTTACGCTGCTTTTAAACAACACAGCCCTGTCTGCAGCCTCCAACGCTCCAGAGTAAGTAATGGCCGCTTCATACACACCGGGACCGGTTTCTGTATGCAACCCTTCAATGGGGATCCCGAACTTTTTAAGCTGATCGAACAGGGCATGAAAGAAATCATTCTTTTCGGCTGACCGTATCAGTGAGTACCCAAACATGCCATTGGTGAGCGGCTGAATATTGCTGAATTTGTTTTTGTACAATTCTTCCGTGTTATCTTTTAGGTTAAACCATTCAAACTCCTGTGAACAATAGGGTATATAGCCTGCGGCCTCTGCCTGTGCTGTAATTTTTTTCAACAAACTTCTTGGACAGATGGCTAGATCATTGCCTTTCTCGTCCCTGAAATCTGCCAGGAAAAAAGGCGTATCTGCTTCCCATGGAATTTGCCTGAAAGTGGCAAGATCAATTACCGCATGCGCATCTGGATAACCGGAATGCCAGCCGGTGTATTGCACATTGTCGTAAGCCGCATCGCCTGCATCCCAGCCAAATACCACATTGCAAAAACCAAAACCTTTTTCGATAATGGAAGAAAATTTATCGAAGCTGATCATCTTACCACGCAGCACGCCGTCGATATCAGTGATGGCAACTTTTACTTTATCAATATTTTTTTCGGCCAGTTGCTTTAATAAATCAGCCGGGGCGATGGGTGTCGTTTGCATGAGGAGATTGTTTTACGAAGAAATGAAACCAAATATAAGCCAGTGCCAGTATTCCTAAAAAGATCAACGCCAGTTTAATGTTGAGAGTGGTCATGGCCACCAGGGAAATAACCGCAATGATCAATGCAATGATAGGGAAGTAAGGATAGAATGGTGTTAGAAAAGGCCTCTCCAGTTGCGGCTCCTTTTTTCTTAGCAGCAGCACACTCAGCATTCCAAATATATACAATACGATGGCGCCGAAACACGCAATGGTAATGATATCCCCGGTTTTGCCGGTGAATAAAGCGATGATGCCAATGATCATATTCAGCAATAAAGCATTCACAGGTGTTTTAAATTTTGGATGAATGTTGCCAATCACTTTCGGGATACAGCCTGCCCTTCCAAACTCGCAGGTGGCACGGCTGGCAGCCAGCATCAATCCATGAAAAGAAGCGACCAGTCCCATTAACCCGATGGTGATCAATAAATGGTACAACCAGCCGCTGTTGCCGGTTATTTGTGCCAGCGCCATTGGCAACGGCGAATCAGATGCATCGGCGCCGGGTATTGGGTACACCACTTTTTCCCAGCCGCCTACCCCAACAGCGGAAAGAAAAACCAGTGCGCAAAGAATAATCAATGTTATTAATGCAGAACCAAAACCTTTCAGTACATTTTTCTGTGGATTCACGGTTTCCTCCGCTACATTGGCTACCCCTTCCAGGCCAAGGAAAAACCAGATGGCAAAAGGAATAGCTGCCCACACACCTTTCCAGCCGAAAGGAAATGCATTTTGGGTAAGGTTATATATTTTCAAATGAGGCAGTGCGATGCCACAGAACAGCAGCAATTCAAAAACAGCGAAGGCAGTGATGACCAGTTCGAACATGGCGGCAGCTTTTACGCCATACATATTTAAGGCTGTAAATAAAATGTAGGCAACAATGGCAATGCTGGTGATGGAAAACTGGGGCAGAAAAATGTGAAAATATGCCCCAATGGCGGCGGCGATGGCTGGTGGCGCAAATACAAATTCGATGATTTGCGCCATACCGGCGATGAAACCGATCTGCCTGCCCATTGCCCGGCCGGCATAGTCGAAAACTCCACCCGCTTTTGGAATAGCACAGGCCAGTTCTGTGTAAGAAAACGTAAACGTTATATATAATATGATAATGAATACGGTGGCGATCGCAAGCCCTAAAGTTCCGCCAACGGGCAATCCCAGGTTCCAGCCGAAGTACATGCCGCTGATGACATAACCAACGCCCAGCCCCCAAAGCATGAGCGGACCAAGCGTACGTTTCAGTTCGGTTTTTTCTGTGTCTGGTTTCGGCGGCATTAAATTATATTTGCGTGCTTTAAAGATAGGGATCAATTGAATTGATTGTCTTTTTAGTTCGTTCTTGCTGCGGAGTTGATTTTGTGAAGATGCAGTTGATATGAAAGTTTGAGTGTAGCAAAAGAAGCGGTTTTTAATAGCAAGTCATTAACTGAATTGATTGGTTTTAATTGCAGCATCTGATATCAATTGTTTGTCATAGCGTTTGCGGTTTGTGAAAAGTAAAAACAATAAGCAGATAAAAAAGATGCCCATTGGTATGCAGATGAAGTGACTGCGACGCAACGGTGATGCCATGAAAAACAACTGTTGATACCAATGTATTTATTTGAATTGGTGAGCAGCATTGCTTGAAAATTAAAGTATTAGAGAAAAGATGAGAAAGCGTTTTTTGTTTACCGGTGCTATACTGCTTTTGATGGTGATGGGTGCAATGGCGCAGCAAAAACCTGTGTACACACAGTATGTATTAAATAATTACATCATCAACCCGGCAATCACCGGCATTGAAAACTATACGGATGTAAAATTGAGTTACCGCAACCAATGGACGGGCATTAACGGCTCGCCGGTTACCACTTACCTTTCTATCCAGGGGCCGATTGGCAAAAAAGATTACCGCACCAACGCTACTTCGTTTGATATTCCGGGCGAAAACCCGAGGGGGCGCTCTTTTGTTGATGAGTACACGGCTGCCGAGCCTCACTCCGGTATCGGTGGTGTGATCATGAGTGATAAAACCGGATACCTTAACCGCTGGTCGGGCTACCTCACTTATGGGTATCACAAAGGATTGAGTCCGAGGACTACTTTGGCCGCCGGTTTTTTGGCAGGACTTACTTCGGTTAGTTTGGATGCATCAAAAATTGAATGGGGTTCAGTAAGTCAGGATGATCCGGTGGTGGGTTACAACAATGGCGAAATTGCCAAGATAAAACCTGAACTGGGCGCCGGTTTATGGTTGTACGGCGCTGAATATTATGTAGGCGTTTCGGTGCTGAATATTGTGCCGGGCAAATCGGTTTTTGGTATAGATACAACAAAGTTTCATAATACTTATGCGCCGCATTTTTTTACAACGGCAGGGTACAAAATGTTTTTGAGTGATGATGTTGCCCTGCTGCCTTCGGTAATGATACAATATGTAAAGCCTTTTCCGCTGCAGGTGTACACCAATGCCAAACTGCAATACCAGGATAAATTCTGGATTGGTGGCAGCTATCGTTTTGGCGACCAATTAGGTGGTTTTGCAGGTATGGCCGGCATCAATGTTTCCAATGCTTTTAATATTGGGTATTCGTATGATGTTTCTACTTCGGGGCTGGCAAATTACTCCCGCAATACGCATGAGATCATCATTGGTTTTTTACTGGGCAACCGGTATGGAGATACCTGCCCCAGGAATGTGTGGTAATGATAGTAAGCCCTTCTTAAATTTATTAACCTTTAGCTGGCATTTTGCTGACATCATAGATTGCTGACGCCTTCCCTCCTTTTGAAAATACATCCGCCTGTTTGCAAACTTTAGCAGGTTTTAATCCTTTCCTGAAGAAAATTTTCGGGTTATGCTTTTATCATTGATAAAGATGATGGGAGCTATGTTCTTACACCATTTAAACAATATTTTGACAATACCATTGAGCCAATATCTGCCAGTTCATTTGAGGAAGGGGTTTCTTTCTATTACACTGTTGTTGTGTATGGTGAGTTGTTTTTCGCAAACGAATAAAATAAAATGCTACTTTAACCATCCTGTCAACAACAGTATTTCAACCGGCATGAATGCGGTTTATTTGAACGGCAAATTTCCTGATACCATTGCGGCGTATATTAACCGGGCAAAGTTTACGATTGATATTGCCATGTATAATTTTACATCGGCCACCAACAGCAATGTATATAAAATTGCAGTGGCCGCCAATGCAGCAGCAGCGAGGGGTGTTGCTATCCGCTGGATATACAACGGCACCAGCGCCACCAATAATACGGGATTGTCTTTATTAAGCCCTTTGATAAAAACCTTTGCCAGCGCCAATTACAGCGATTACATCATGCACAATAAATTTATGGTGATAGATGCAAACGCTGCTGATTCAACAGATGCCATAGCGCAAAGCGGTTCTTATAACTGGAGCGACCAGCAAACAACCGGTGATTACAACAACATCATTTTTGTGCAGAGCAAACAGGTAGCGCTGGCTTATTACCGGGAGTTTAATAAAATGTGGGGCGGCACAGGTGCCGACCCGGTGGCTGCATCTGCCACTTTCAGCAGTTTTAAAAATGCCAGCAGCCAAACAAAATTTTTAGTGGATGACAAATTGGTTGAAGTTTATTTTAGTCCGAAAGACAGCCTGGGCAGGCGTTTGCAAAGTTCGATCGCCACCGCAGACCACGATCTTTTTTTCGGCATCTATACTTTTACCCGGCCGGATATTGCCAATCTCATCAAAACAGAATACGACAACGGCGTTTTTGTCAGGGGCATCATGGACAATTTTAGTCAGCAGTTTTCTGCATACGGTATTTTAAACCCGGCACTGGGCAGCAAGATGATCACTTACAACGGCGCCGGTGTTTACCACAATAAAATATTGCTGGTAGATGGGCAGGATGCAGGTTCTGATCCTCAAGTTGCGACCGGCTCATTCAACTGGAGTACACAGGCACAGGAAAGCAACGATGAAAATATGATGCTGATACATGATGCCGGTATTGCCAACCAATATTACCAGTCGCTCTGTGCCGACTATACGGGTTTGGGTGGATTACCCTGTACAGCGCCGCCTTGTCCGAATGCCAATACCATCTTCACTTCCAACATTCGTGGCAATAGTTATCAATGGCAACTCAATACAGGTTCCGGTTTCAGCAATATTAATGACAACAGTAATTACAGCGGTACCACAACGGAAAATTTATTGCTCAACAATGTTCCTTCTTCGTGGTATGGTTGCCAATTTCGTTGTGTGATTGATGGCACTGCTGTCAGTGATACCAGTACATTAAAATTTACCGCTTACTGGAACGGCAGCACAAGTACTGCCTGGGAAAATACGGCCAACTGGAACTGTGGCGCTGTGCCCGATGCCAACACAGATGTTGTGATCAACAGGGGAGTAAAATTCTTTCCTTCTCTGAATTTGAATACGGCTTGCAGGAGCATAAGGTTGACTAAAGATGCGCTGGTTATTTTGAGTGCCGGGGTTAATTTGATGTTGACGGGGAAGTGAGGGATGGGGTATGAGTTACGGGTTTAGATGGTTTAAGGGTTTAGTTTGTTTAGCAAATTACTTCGTTACAGGTTATGAATTACGGGTTGAGGGTTTTGTTAGTTAATTTAGGAGTTTAGTTGGTTCAGGAGATCATAAAAATGGAAGCACTTTGCTCAGACATCCGAAGTTTTGAAAACTTCGGATGTCTTTTTTTAGCAGCCTTTGATATACCAGATAAATTCTAAATAATTAAATTCAGGTAAATACAAAAAATATCCGTTTTAAATCCGGTTAAATCTGCTTCATCCGTGTTTCCATCAGCATCATTTCATTACTTCAGTAATTGCCTTTCCGATGCAGCCGCTGGGCATTTGAATTTGCAGCATGGCCGCAACTGTGGGGGCAATATCAATCATGTAAGTTTCCCTGTTTAGTTTGCCGGGTTTTACATTCCAGCCGAGCCAAACCAATGGTATGTGTGTATCGTAGGCATACCAGGCACCATGCTCAACGCCATCAGTCGTGTAATCGGTGTATTGTGGTTTTAAGAAATACTGGATATCGCCGCTGCGGCGGAAATAATAACTGTTGTTGAGCCTTTCTTTTAGTGCAGTTGGCATGGCTACTTTACACAGGTCGTCCGGGTCGAAGGCATTCCATACTTCCGGGATTGTTTTGAGATAATTTATCAACAGCGCCCTGAATTCTTTTTCTTCAATTTTAGCAGAATCGATCAGGTGATGATCGAGGTAAACCTGGTAATCGAAAATCTTTTTTACGAGCTTATCGACTCCATATTTTTCCTTTGCCACCGTATTCATGTTTTTCACAAGGGTTGCATTGGCCAAAGAGCCGGCAGTGCTGTATTTCTTCTCTCTTAAAAACCTGGCGATCTGCGGCATACCGTGGGCGGCGGTCAGACAGGAACGGCAATGTCC
>CAXTPJ010000115.1:0-7930 GCA_964245855.1 uncultured Ferruginibacter sp.
TAAGAAAAGCTTTCTTTGAAAGCAAACTGTCTTTTAGCAGATTTGTTGAATAGTCGCTGCTAACAACCGTACTGTCAGTATTCTCTTTGAACGAAGAAGCACAAAAAGAAACCACTATTGCCAGTGATACAATGCAGGCATTTCGCTTATTGAGGAAGGAAGTGAAATATTTCTTTGTCATAACAACAATTTTGAACAGCCTCCCTAAATCCCTCCAAAGGAGGGACTTTGAGAAACTTTGATTTATGAGATGCTTTTGTTTCGTTTATCAGTTAGCCTATATGCTCAATAATAATATTCAGTACAAGAGTGGTTCATCTTTCCTTTCCCCAAAAGGAAAGATGAACAAAATCATGTTTGCAAATGAAGTTCACTAAAGAACCTACTGTTTGGCCCATTGTTTTTTATGCCTTAAAATTTGTTTCGCCAAAGGGCAATTGCCGGATGCGTTTACCGGTGGCAGCAAAAATTGCATTGGCCACAGCCGGCGCCAGCGGTGGTACCCCGGGTTCGCCTACGCCACCCATTTTTTCTGTGGTTTCTACAATGTGTACATCGATCACAGCCGGCGATTCATGCAATCGCAACACCTTGTAATCATGAAAATTACTTTGCTGTACCCTACCTTCTTTAAAAGTAATTTGTCCGTACAAAGCAATAGACAATGCATAATTGATGCAGCTTTCGATCTGCGCTTTTACGCCATCCGGGTTTACAGCAAGACCACAATCAACGCCGCAGGTAACCTTGTGTACTTTTACCAGTCCGTTATCGCTGATGGAAATTTCTGCAACATGGCTCACATAACTTCCGAAAGATTCATGCACCGCAATACCATGATAATGGCCTTTTGGCAAAGGCTTTCCCCAGCCTGCCTTTTCTGCTGCCAGGTTTAAAGCCGCCAGGTGGCGTGGTTTTTCTTTCAGTAATAATCTTCTGTATTCAAGCGGATCTTTGCCGGCCTGGTGTGCCAGTTCATCTACCAGCGTTTCCATTACATAACCGGTATGTGTATGGCCAACAGACCGCAACCATAATACCGGTATTTTTAATTTTGGCGTATGCAATCCAATGTAATGATCGGGAGTTGCTTCAACATAGGCAGAATCGGCAATGCCTTCTACCGATGAATCATCAATGCCATTTTTAATGCCGGCTTCAAACATGGTGCCCTCCATTAATGATTGACCAACGATCGTATGATACCAGGCTGTTGGAATGCCTGCTGCATCGGTGCCTATTGTTGCCTTATGATAAAAGAAAGGGCGATAGTAACCGCTTTGCATATCATCTTCCCTCGACCAGATCATTTTGATGGCTTTACCGCTTGCTTTGGCAATCTGCACCGCTTCCACCACAAAGTCGGAAGCAGGGTTTGCCCTTCTTCCAAAAGCACCGCCTAAGAAAACGGTGTGCAGCGTTACCTGCTCCGGTTTAAAACCCAATACTTTTGCGGCTGCAGCCTGGTCTAACCCGGGTAACTGCGTACCCGTCCAGATGGAACAATGATCGCCTTCAATTTTTACGATGCAGTTCAATGGTTCCATTGCCGCATGTGCCAGGTAAGGAAAAACATATTCAACATCCAATGTTTTGGCTGCTTTTTTCAACGCTTCTTTTGCATCGCCCTTTTTAGCCGCAGGCAATCCTTCAGTTGCTGCCATTTTTTTATACTGTGCCAATTGGGCTATGGAATCCATGGTAGCATTTACACCCAGGTCCCACTCGATCTGCAATGCTTTTTTGCCCTGCAAAGCAGACCAATAATTATTTGCCAATACAGCAACGCCGCCGGGGATTTCAATTACGTCCGTTACCCCTTTTATCAATTTTGCTTTTGAGGCATTATATGATTTTACCTTTCCTTTCATCACCGGGCAATGTGCTACTACTGCAATTGCCAAACCTTCCATCTGCATATCCATTCCATAAATGGCTTTACCATTTACTTTATCCGGCGCATCCAGCCGCTTCATGCCTTTGCCAATGTATTTCCACTGGTCTTTTGTCTTCAGCGGAATTTCTGCAGGAGCAGTTTCTGACATGGCTGCTATTGCCAATTCTGCGTAGCTTAATTTTTTATCTCCCGATAGTACAAAGCCCTTATCTGTCTTGCAACTTTCAGTAGCCACACCCCATTTTTTTGCAGCCGCCTGTACTAACAATATCCTTGCAGTAGCACCCGCTTTGCGGTAGCGGTCAAACTCCGACCAGGTGGTGGTTGAACCGCCGGTAATTTGTAACGGCATGGCAGTATGAAAATAATCTTTGCCGGGAGGTGCATGTTCTATCTCGATGTTTTTCCAATCAGCATCCAGTTCTTCACCAATCATCATGGTGAGGGTTGTCCAGATGCCCTGCCCCATTTCTGCATGGGCCAGTAATATTTTTATTTTGCCATCAGCACCAACCCTTAAAAAAGCATTGGGAATAAAGGTTGAATCATCTCCGCCGGGTTGCTTTTCAAAAGCTTTTTTTATCCTGCCGGCATAGGCCGGGATCATGAATGATATCAGCAGGCCGCTTCCTAAAGCGGTAGTAGTTTTTAAGAAACTGCGTCGGCTTACGCCGGTATCGATGATATTCATTTTACACCTCCTTCTTTTTGTAAGCGTGCTGCTGTGTGAATGGCTTTTCGGATGCGTGGATAAGTACCGCAACGGCATATATTACCCGACATGGCATCATCAATATCCTGGTCGGTTGGATTGGTATTTTCTTTCAGCAATACGGCGGCAGACATGATTTGTCCTGACTGGCAATAACCGCATTGCGGCGCATCTTCCAGCAACCACGCAACCTGTAGCGGATGGCTGTTATCGGTTGATAATCCCTCAATGGTAGTAATGTCCTGATTGGCTGCCCTTGAAACTGGTGTAACACAGGAGCGGACCGCATCGCCATTGAGGTGAACCACACAGGCGCCGCATTGCGCCATGCCGCAGCCAAATTTGGTTCCGGTTAAACCAAGTACATCCCTGATTACCCATAACAAAGGCATTTCGGGCGGCACATCGGCAGTGTATTGTTTTTTATTAACCGTGAGATTGATCATACAAATAGCTTTATAATTAAAAATTTTAAGGCAACGATAAATGGTAGCAGAAGGTTAAACCAGGATCAACAGTAAATGTTGTATGAAAATTACCATTTTATGACGGTAAATTTAAAAAATATTTTTAACCGCTTATTAATTGCAATGATTACCATTACAACATTTAGACAAATAGTATCAAGTTTTGAAGAAGTGATAGAACAACCTCATTTTGAAAAAAACTCTTTCCGGGTCAACAAAAAAATATTCGCTACACTGGACGAAGCAAAGCAAACTGTTGTGGTAAAGTTTTCTTTATTAGATCAATCGGTATTTACTGCATTTGACCCTGCCATCATTTACCCGGTACCTAATAAATGGGGATTGCAGGGCTGGACGATGATTGAACTTAGAAGCATAAAGAAAGCCATGCTGAAAGATGCATTAACGGTTGCTTACTGCAATGCCGCTCCAAAAAGATTGACCGAAAAATATCAATGATACTAACCGCTTACAACCTGCGTTTCAATTATTAACAGTATGGTTGTAATTAATCCCGCTGCAATTTTAAACGAACCGTTACTTTTGATTTTTTACAACTTATGACATTGATAAAAACTGCTGTTTTCCTGTCGTGCTGTCTTTATTCTTTTTCTGTTGATGGGCAAATATTTGCTGCAAAAAATTATCCCAAAGGATATTTTGTCTGGCCGGTAGAAGCCAAAAAAGCTTTGGCCGCCAATTTTGGAGAACTGAGGCCCAATCACTATCATATGGGATTGGATTGTAAAACAGACCAGCGTGAAAATGTGCTGGTATATGCCGCAGCAGATGGGTATGTTGCCAAAGTAAAAATTGAACCCTATGGTTTTGGAAGATGCATTTACATCAATCATCCGAATGGATTAACGACTTTATATGCCCACCTGAATGACTTTAACCCAGCGCTGGAAAAATACATTACCGACCAGCAATACAAACTGGAAAGCTGGCGTGTTTTTCTTGATATTCCTGCTAATTTATTCACGATAAAAAAAGGGCAGTTCATTGCTTACAGCGGCAACACCGGCGGATCGCAGGGGCCACATTTGCATTTTGAAATACGGGATACCAAAACAGATAAAGTATTGAATCCATTGTTGTTTGGATTTCCTTTGCCGGACAATACGCCACCGGATATATTACGGTTGGCAGTGTATAACCGATCTAAAAGCACCTACGAACAAAGCCCACGTTTTATTCCGATCAAAAAAATTAAAGGCGTTTATCAAACTGTACCGGCCATTATTTCATTGCCGACTGATAAAGTAAGTTTTGCTATCACGGCTTATGACCGCTACACCGGGTCAACCAATCAGAATGGGATTTATGAAGCCGATGTGTATGATAATGATGAAGCAGTTGTCGGCTTTCAATTAGACAGCATCAGCTATGATGAAACCCGCTATTTGAACGGACACATCGATTATAAATTACGCAGCAACGGCGGGCCTTTTGTACAACATTTGAGCAGGCTGCCGGGTTATCCGCAAGGCACTTATAAAGATGTGAATGGCGATGGCGTAATTGACCTTTCCGACAATGAAATACACAAAATAAAAGTGGAGGTAAAGGATACAGAGGGCAATACTTCTGTACTGGAATTTTCGGTTAAATCAAGCGCTGCCGCTCCTTTGCGGGCGCCTGCAGAAAATATGTTTAAGCCCGGTTACCTGAACGTTTTTGAGAACGGCAACCTTAGTTTTTATTTGGATGAAAATGAATTGTACGACTCGGTGGATTTTAAAGTGAGCACGATTGCAGCCACACATGCTGGTGGCATTGCTTATCAATTGCATGGCGGCGAAGTGCCCGTGCATACTTTTTACAATATTAATATGAAGAACAGCACCACCGCTAATCCAGACAGGATGGTGATGAAGCGCTGGTGGGGCGGCAAAAGTGATTATGCCAAAGCAGTGAAAGAAGGCGACTGGTACAAGAGCAGTTTTAAAGCATTGGGTAATGTGGAGTTGTATGCAGATGTTACGCCACCCAGCATAACGCCGGTTGGTTTTACAAATGGTATGAACGCTGCTAAACTAAACCGCATTGCTTTTGTTATCAGGGATGAAACAGATGAGTTGCAAAATTTCAGGGCAGAGCTGGATGGCAGGTGGCTGCGGTTTAGCAACGATAAAGGCAAGACATTTATATACAAAATGGATCAACGCTGCGGCCCGGGCGAGCATGAGTTGAAAATTTATGTAGAAGATTGCGCAGGCAACAGCACAGAAAAAGTTTACCGGTTTAAGAGATAGCCCCCCATCCCCTGAAGGGATGAAGGGCAAGCGTTTTTATTATACTTAGTTTATACAATTGATAAAAGAAACAATATTTAATAATTCTCTATTACCGACAAGGAGATAGAGGCAAAAGCCCCTTTAGGGGTTTGCGGTATGGCACTAACAGAAGGACAAAAAGCACCGGTATTTACAACGGTTGATCAAAACGGCGAAAAGGTTTCGCTGGCACAGTTTAAAGGACAAAAAGTAGTCTTGTATTTCTATCCTGAGGATGGAACACCTACCTGCACGGAACAGGCCTGCAACCTGCGGAATAATTTTTCTTTACTTAAAAAAGAAGGCATTGTTGTATTGGGCGTTAGTCCGGATGAAGTGGCGAAACATAAAAAGTTTGAAACCAAATACAGCCTGCCATTTACCTTACTGGCCGACCCTAAACATACGGTGATTGATAAATACGGTGTGTGGGGGCCGAAACAACTATTTGGACACAAATACATGGGTTTACTCCGCACTACATTTTTAATTGATGAAAAAGGAGTGATCCGCAAAATATTCTGGAAACCAAAAAGCAAACAGCATACGGAGGAAATTTTGAAAGCATGGGCGGTGATGGAGAAGGGGTGAAGGTTTTGAAGAAAGTTGCGGGTTGCGGGTTATGGGTTAGATATGTTGAAGATGGTTGAAGGTTGTTTAAAATGGTTTAGGAAGTTTAGGGTTGAGAGGTTAAGGGTTGATTTGTTGAAAATTGTTGAACGTTGTTGAAATAGTTTAAAAACCTGCTGCAAAAATCTATTCATATTGAGCGAAAAAAATAACGCACTAAGCATAATTAAGAGTTCAAAAGTCCCTCCTTTGGAGGGATTTAGGGAGGCTTCGTTTTCTATTAAAGAAAACTCCTGGCTGGCAAAGATAGCCGCAAAAAAACTTGGTACTGATAACGTTGCGATGGTGTTGGGCAGCACCATTCATTTGTACAACACAACTAAAGCTGATTTCCTGAAAGATGAACGGTGGGTAAAACATGAGTTGTGCCATGTGCGCCAATTTAAGCAGCATGGCTATGTTTTGTTTACCATTAAATATTTGTGGGAAAGCCTGCGCAACGGTTATTACCACAATAAATACGAAGCTGCAGCAAGGGCTGCTGAGCAGTTATAAATATTTAAGGGCTTTTAATTTTTGAAGAACCTGCTTTACTGATAAGATAAAAAGCTGAGTATAGAAAATACAGTACAAGAGTGCGACGCCAATGAAGCTGAATAACATTCCCGAAGTTGGTAACAAAATAAAAAACACTCCTTTAGCAGTTGGTTACAATAGCCACTCTACTTCGCCAAAATCGAAGAAATTATCGATGCGGTCAGTGGTGTATAACTGCCCTTTTTCTGTTACTTTTTTAATGATGGTGTCAAAAACAATGTTTCCTTTTTTTAACCGAACGGCTTCATCTCTTTTAAACAAGTGATTATTGTATTCTTCCAAGATTGTATTGAAGGGAATAGTATGAATAGCTTCTACCCTTTGCAATACCAATACATGCAGTTCTTTAGCCAATGCAACCACATCAAAGTCTTTACCCGTAACCTGCTTTAACGATACCGGTTTATTCTGGGCATTGCCAAACAGTGTATCGTTGATGTTGATCCCGATGCCGACTACTGCAAATTTCCAGTTATTGCCTTTTTGGGTTCGGCCGATGATGTTTTCTATGAGTACGCCTCCTGCCTTTCTGTCACGCCAATAAATATCATTGGGCCATTTAATTGCGGTTTCGTCGCCGGCATACCGGCTAAAAAAATCGAAACAACCCAGGGCAACGGCAGCCGATAATTTAAATTGTTCATCAATTGGAAGCCGTATTGGCTCAATTACAATACTAAGCGCTATGTTTTGTCCGTTACCTGTATGCCATGTTTTGCCCCGCTGGCCTTTGCCACCGGTTTGTTCAAAAGAAAAGCAGGCATCGCCGTGTTTCGCCAATCCTGCATGGGCTTTTGCCATGGCATAGTTGTTGGTGCTGTCGACACTGTTTAATAAGATAAATGAAGGAACAATAGGCAGCATTATGCAGCGATTGGTAAAGAAATTGTACTTTTGAACGCAATTGCAAGCTACATGCTGCAACTGATAAAAAATAATGAATGTGGCTTTTTTTAGAATGGCCCAATCCATTTAACACCATAATTCAAAAAGAATAAATTTGAACAACCTTACAGTATTAGCCAGCCGGAAAAAAAATACTATCACACGGCTCACCAGGAACAGTAAAATCTTTAAAGTAATCATCAAAGCTATCCAGGACAAAAAGGGTGAGAATATCATCAGCCTTGACCTTCGGAAGATTCCGGAAGCTGTTTCCGATTTTTTCATCATCTGCGAAGCAACCAATAATACCCAATTAAAAGCCATTGCTGATTTTATAGAAGAAGAAGTTAAAACAAAATGCCTTGAAGCGCCGTTTAAGCATGAAGGCAGGCAGGCACAGCAATGGATATTGATCGACTTTGTAAATGTGGTAGTACACATTATGTTACCGGAGCCAAGAAAATTTTATCAACTGGAAGAGATGTGGAGCGATGCCCCATCGATGGAACACAACGATTAGTTA
>CAXTPJ010000116.1:0-7884 GCA_964245855.1 uncultured Ferruginibacter sp.
AAAGTCGCTCTCCGTTGACAACATCGTTGTATTCATCATTATTTTTTCTTTTTTCGGCGTTAAAGAAGCTGATTACTCAAGGGTTTTGCTGTATGGGGTACTCATGGCCGTTATCTTCCGTATCCTCTTCATTGCATTGGGAAGTGAACTGGTGGCCAGGTTTAGCTGGGTGATGTATATCTTCGGAGGGTTCCTTTTATTTACCGGTATAAAAATGTTTTTAACCAAAGGTAATGATGAGTTTAACCCGGAGAAGAACTGGGCTTACCGGTTGTTAAAGAAAATTATGCGTACCACCGATGAAGAACCGAATGGTAAATTCATTGTAAGGAAACAGGGTAAAATTTATTTTACCACGCTGGCCATGGTGGTGGTAATGCTTGGACTGATCGACATTGTTTTTGCGGTTGATTCTATCCCGGCGGTATTCTCCATTATCCCTGATCCGGAGAAAAAAATGCTTATCTATTCTTCTAATATTTTTGCGGTGTTGGGTTTACGCAGCTTGTTCTTTTTGTTGCGTGGCGCCGCCAGTAAATTTGATTACCTGCAACAGGGCATTGCCATTGTACTGGCTTTTATTGGCATAAAAATGCTCATAGAAAAATGGGTACACATTCCTGTCTGGATCTCCTTGCTGGTGATTGTATTTTTTATTTGCGGTTCCATTGTTTATTCCATATACCATAAAAGAAACGATGCACCGGATCAAAAAGCTGAATAAAAAACTGAAGTACAAGAGTGCGACGCCAATGCAGTTGAACAGTATTTCAAAAGCTGGTAACAAAAAATTAGAAATGTATAAATTACTCAACCTTGTAATCTGTGTATAACGTCTCAACCATAGCAACCATTGTTAAAGCCAATTATTTGCAACAGGCTGATGATATGGAGATTGAACAATTGCTGCTCGATAGCCGCAAATTATTGTTTCCTGCAACCTCGTTATTTTTTAGTTTGGGCGGACCAAGAAGAACGGGCAATACGTTTATTGAAGAGTTGTACGGCAAAGGCGTTAGAAATTTTGTGGTAGATGAAACTTTGAACCAGCAAGCGTTACAACATTTTTCCGGCGCCAATTTTTTGCAGGTTAACAATGTATTACAGTCTTTGCAAATATTGGTTGCTCACCATCGTAAACAATTTAATATACCAGTCATTGGTATCACCGGCAGCAACGGAAAAACGATTGTAAAAGAATGGTTGTACCAACTGCTGCATGCTGATTTTAATATTGTCCGCAGCCCAAAAAGTTACAACTCACAAATAGGTGTGCCGCTAAGTGTTTGGCAAATAAACAGCAATCATACGCTGGGTATTTTTGAAGCCGGTATTTCGTTGCCTGGCGAAATGGAGCAACTGGAAAAAGTGATTGCTCCATCCATCGGAATCTTTACCAATGTTGGCGAAGCACACAGCGAAGGGTTTACAGATACCAAACAAAAGATCGATGAAAAATTGTGCCTCTTTGTACAAAGTGATCTGCTGATCTGCAAAGCTGATAGTCCCGATATTAATGATGCGGTTGTAGCTTTTGTAAGCAGCAAAAGGCAAGATGGCAGTTTGCAGTTATTCACCTGGGGTAAATCAGCAACCGCTACACTGCAAATTGTTTCAATTGAAAAAGGAAGCAATCAAACCATCATAACGGCGAACTATAATCCAGTCAACAAACAGCCGGCATCTGAAAAAAGTCATACATCACAAATTACCAATCACAAATCAGTCATTCCTTTCACCGATGATGCATCCATAGAAAATGCCATCAATTGCTGGTGTGTGCTGTTACACTTAAATATCAGCGGCGAAAAAATAGCAGAACGCATGTTGCAATTGCGTACGGTTGAAATGCGGCTGGAACTCAAGCAGGGTATTAATAATTGTTCTATCATCAACGACAGTTACAGCGCAGATATCAATTCACTTACCATTGCGCTGGATTTTTTAGCACAGCAGCAACAGCATCCAAACCGCACATTGATCCTGAGTGATATTTTGCAATCAGGTAAAAGCAGTCAAACATTGTATGAAGATATTGCTGCCATCCTGCAACAAAAGAACGTTAACCGGTTTATCGGCATCGGCCCTGAAATTTTCAAACAGCAACAGGCATTTACCCAATTACCACAAGCCATTTTCTTTGCTTCTGTCGCAGAATTTAAGCAGCAGTTTTATACTATTCATTTCAACAATGAAACCATCCTGCTAAAAGGTGCACGGGTTTTTGAGTTTGAACAAATCAGTCATTTGCTGGAAGAAAAAGTGCACCAAACGGTATTGGAGATCAACCTCAATGCTATCACACATAATTTAAAACAATACCAGCAACTGCTTGATCCCGGGGTTAAATTAATGGCCATGGTAAAGGCTTTCAGCTATGGCAGCGGCAGTTTTGAAATTGCCAACCTGCTGCAGTTTCATAAGGTCGATTACCTGGCAGTGGCGTTTGCGGATGAAGGCGTGGAGTTAAGAAAGGCAGGCATTGCATTGCCCATCATGGTAATGAGTACTGATGAAAATACTTTTGATGTAATGGTGCAATACAACCTGGAACCGGAGTTGTATTCTTTTAATATTTTGCAGGCCTTTCAACAGTATGTTTCGTTAGCAGGTATTGAAAATTACCCCGTACACATCAAACTTGATACGGGTATGCACCGCCTCGGTTTTGAAGGACCGGACATGGAAGCACTGAAAAACATTTTACAACATTCTACCCGGCTAAAAGTACAATCCATTTTTTCGCATTTGGTTGCCAGCGACAACGAAACACTCGATGCTTTTACCCAACAGCAATACAGCCTGTTCACCAAATGCTGCGACCAGTTGCAACAGGTGATCCACTACCCCTTTATCCGGCACATCGCCAACACTTCTGCCATTATGCGGCACAAACATTTACAACTGGATATGGTACGACTCGGCATCGGTTTGTATGGGGTAGATAGTAACCCGGCCATGCAGGGCCAATTGCATACCGTAACCACTTTAAAAACAACCATTGCACAAATAAGAAAAGTAAAAGCCGGAGAATCGGTTGGTTATAACCGGGCCGGTTTTGTAACCAAAGATGCTACCATTGCAACAGTACGCATTGGTTATGCAGATGGTTACTCCCGCAAGCTCGGCAACGGCAATGGAAAGATGTTAGTGAATGGACAACTGGCTCCGGTGATCGGCAATGTGTGCATGGACATGACGATGCTGAACATTACAGGCATCAACGCTAAAGAAGGCGATACCGTTATTGTATTCGGCGAAGCTTTACCAGTTGCGGATGTAGCCAAATGGGAAGGTACCATTGCGTATGAAATTTTAGCTTGCATATCGCAAAGGGTGAAGCGGGTGTATTATGAGGAGTAAGAGATCGTTTAAAGGTTTCAATCGTTTAATGCGTTGGCTCCATCGCCCATAGTTGATAGTCCATAGTTTGGAGATTTTTTATGTTGAAACCCCTATATTTCTAAAGCCCTGCTAAACCACTAAACCCTAAACAATCTTTCAACTTTTCAACTCGCCATTCACAGCCGATGGTCAATAGTTTGGAAATCTTTTATTTTGAGATCCTCCATATTTCTAAAACCTCTGCTAAACCCTAAACTACCTTTCAACAATATTCAACCACTTTCAACAATCCTAAACCCGCTAACCCCTAACCCTCTAACCCCTAAACTATTTTAAACAACCCTTCAACCCTATTAAACCATCTTCAACCATCTTCAGCAACTTTAAACCTTAAACTTCAGACCTTAAACTTTCTTCAATTATCTTTGCGCCCATTATGAAAGGAAGAACCGTTGCACTCATTATTATCTTAATCGTCCTGGCCGACCAGGCGTTAAAAATATACATCAAGACAAATTATTTTCTCAACGAACACCACAATGTGATCGGGGAGTGGTTCAAGCTGCACTTTGTTGAAAACGAAGGCATGGCGTACGGCTGGAAGTTTGGCGGTGATGGTGGAAAAATGATCCTTACACTATTCAGGCTGGGCGCCGTTATTTTTGGCGTATGGTACCTACGTGGCATCATTCAAAAAAAATACCACCGGGGTTTTATTTTGTGTGCGGCACTTATTTTTGCCGGCGCATTGGGTAACCTGGTCGATAGTATTTTTTATGGGGTATTATTTGAAGAAAGTATCCCGGGAAGCATGTCGGCGGCAAAGCTTTTTCCGGCGCATGGCTATGCCGGTTTATTTCATGGCAAAGTAGTGGACATGCTGTATTTCCCCATCATCAGGGATGCACATTTTCCAAAATGGTTTCCGGTTTGGGGTGGAGAAGAATTTGAATTTTTCAGGCCGATTTTCAACCTGGCCGACATGGCTATTTCGACTGGTGTGATCAGTATTTTAGTCTTTCAAAAACGTTTTTTCAAACCGCACAATACCCAAACAAATTCAACGGGCGAAACCAATGCGGTGGTTAATGATGATGTGCAGGTTTCTTAATTAATTAATTTTTTACACGAATTTAAAATACAATTACACGAATTTACCGGTGTAATTTTTATTAACTATTCATTCGTGTAATTCGTTTTAATTCGTGTTATAAAAAGATTCTTCAGGGGCTTTCAATCGCAAATCTTTCATCAGCCAATAACAGGCTTTCACTTCAAGTCCGGCACAGGGCCTGGCTGCCCGTCCCTCACCGGGCTTTCCGTTCAATCCTGCAGCCCGTCTGCATTGTATCTATATTCAACTTTAAGTCAACAGCTTTTATTTGATCTTCGTCAACTTGCGTTGCAGCTTCACACCATTGTTATCAAACAAAATAAAATATACACCGCTGCTTAAATTTTCCAGGCCATTGTAGGCTATTTTATTCAACCCTTTATTCAATCGTTTATTTTCTTTTTTTACCACTTTACCATAATTGTCTATCAATACCATTTCCACCATTCCATCTTCCGGTAAAATTATATCCGCATTGATTGTGTTGGCAAATGGGTTTAACAATGAGTTCACTTCAAACTGGTAACTGCGGTTCAGCAATACAATTTTACTGTATTGGTGCAACCCGTCTTTGGTGATCATCTTCAGGCGGTAATAATTGTTCTTTCCATTGCTGTTGATGTCCCTGAAATTGTATTCAAACAAACTGCTGCTGTTGCCGGCGTCTGTTTTACCAAGCGTTGTAAAGTGAATGCCATCGCTGCTTTTCTCCAGTTCATACTTAGCAATGTCTTTTTCACTGGATACGATCCAGTTCAGTTGCGATGTGTTATCCTGCTGCAACCTTGCCGAAAAGGAAAGCAGGGTGGTTTGTAAAATATTACCGCAATCTATGATTTTTAAAAAAGTGTAATTGCCATCCGTAAAAGAACAGGAAGGGCTGCTGAGGTTGGCAAAACTGTTTGCTACCACTACACGGTATAAATGCCCGCTATCTGCCCTGGTAGCAATAAAGGATGGATAATCTGTGATGTATTGATACCGCCCATTTACTAATGTAGGAGTTGCCAAGCCGGTTGCCGGGATTGGTGGAACGCCCCAGGTTAATCCGCCATCTGTACTGCGTTCCCATTTATACCAGGAATAATTGGGGTTATAACTGTACTTGATGGTATCCGCCAGTTTAACCAATGTGCCATTACCACAACCTAAAAAAATGGGTACATAATTCAAATTCATGGTTGGGCCGCAAGTACCCAGGGAAAGGTCATCCAGCACCCAATCGTTGCCACCCCCACCGGATGCGTTGCTGCGAATAGATATGAGTGCATTCGTTTGCCCCGGCGCTGTTTTGAACACAAATCCTTTTTTCTGCCAGCCTGCCGTATCCAGTTCCCCCGTGGAATATATATCCAGTCCATTGATAGAAAAGCTAAGGTTAGGGTAAACACCGGGCTTGTAGGTTTGTGTACTGTTGGAATCAATGGCACAACGTTTACAAATATTTTTTACCCAGGCACTGAACTCGTAGTAAGTATCCGGGCAAAGGCCTGTCACCAACTGGCGGTATGCTTCGCTGGTTACCACATCAGCATTTACCATCAGCATATAACCTCCCTTTGTACCTGGTTTTACCGGAGGGTTTCCGGCGGCGGTATTGGTGCCGGTATGGTCGCCCATGATATCCCAAAAACCGCCATGCATGCGGTTCCTGCAACTATCCGTAACGGGTACACCCGGGGCGCTGTTACAGTTGGGCGAAAACCTGGAGTTAACAGAAGTACTTCCCAACGGGCTGCTGTTGTTAACAATGGAATACGTGCCATCACTTACAGAAACAGTCGGCGATACATTGTTCTTGTAATCATAACTCGGAATTAAAAAACTAGGAACAGCAGACCGGTTAAGTATGGTGCCACTATCAAAAGTGCCCTTAAATTCAGACGATAAATTATTGCCCAATGCATTGCCGCAAAGGGTAGCAGCGGTAGAACTACTGATCAGTATTTTAAACGGGGTAAGGGTGATCGTTGTATCTGATCCCGAAGATGTTTTTTTATATACCAACTTGGCAGCCGCCAGCACAATGGTATCGCCTGCACTACCGGTAACCACTACCCTAAAAGCAGTAGTGATGAGTGTGCCGCCAAAAAGTTTTGGTTTAAAAGTGCCGATTACAATATCGCCTGAACCAGTATCATCGGTAAGTGTTCCAGCATTTGCAAAAGATGGTACTGCAACGCCGGAGCCTATATTAATGCGTATCTGGTATTTGCCTGCGCCGGGTGCAGCAGTGTAAGTTGCCGGATCATCGTTGGGTGTTTGCGTATAGTTTTTTACCATTACACCTTCGTTGGTTATCAGCCGCAGGTTATTATTGCCAATGCCGCCGGTAATGGTTGTCTTTAAAGGAACGCTATCATAATATCTTACTTTATACAACCGGCTGCCATTATAGCCGCCCCCAAAAAAATAATTGGTCCTTATTTCAAGTGTATCGCCAACCTGCACAAAACCCCCGGTTGATTTTTTAGAGATATTTACATAGCTGTTTCCTGCACCGAGATAAGGATTGTGTTGTGCATGAGCAATGGTAGAAAAGAAAAATAAAACAGATAAGCAGGCAGCAACAGTTTTATAGAAACAGCTCAATGTGTTTTTCATAAAATGTTTCGGTTTTCGGGGTGCGGATTGATTATCAACGGTAATTGATACACAATGCTTATCCAAACGCTATTGTTGCTTTATTATTGTGAAAAAAAAATTTCCGGGTACATACTTTTTATTTAACCTGTTCGTTTCACTTTGTTTTGATGTACCCATACCCCGATAAAACCTTTCTGCAGGATATTATTTTTTGCAGTACCGGCGGTTTTTAAAAAAGACCGGCTATGAAAACGACTGTATTTTTTACTGCTGTTACAGGCTTGGTATGTTCATCAGCCAGCCTGGTTGCCCAGCCACCCAGTGAAGTATTTGCTGCCAAAAGAGTAGTGAATGCTTCCACTCCATCAGGCCGTTTTCGCCAACCGTTTGCAATGATCATGGGATTAAATGATTCTTTATGGGTAACAGAAAGAAGGGGTTTTATAATACGGGTAAATGCTGTGAATGGTAATAAAAGAGAGTTGCTGAACATAACTGCTAAAGTAAAATTCACCACTTCAGGCAATGGCAGCTCCATGAGTATTTCACAGGATGGAATGTTTGGTATTGCGCTGCACCCGGACCTGAACAAAGGTAAAGGGACAGATTATGTGTACCTGGCTTATTGCTATGATTCAGTTGGTTTGAGAAGAGTAAAAATTGTCCGGTACCAGTATGGTAAATCGCCGGTTGCACCTTACCGGGATTCACTGTTGAATGAAACTGTTTTGTTGAAAGGCATACCTGGAAGCAATGATCACAATGGAGGCAGGTTAGTGATTGGAAATTATGGAAGTTTATCGATGCCCGATTACAAGTTGGTGTATTCCGTTGGAGAC
>CAXTPJ010000117.1:0-257 GCA_964245855.1 uncultured Ferruginibacter sp.
TTAAAATGATAGCCATGGAAATGACAAACGATGAAATTGCCCAGCAGTTGTTTGTAGCCAAACGAACCGTTGATACACACCGGCAAAATTTATTGAGCAAGTTGCATGTGAAGAATACGGCAGGATTGGTGAAGGTGGCGTTGCGAATGAATTTGGTGGAGATAAAGTGATTCATCCTCCAGGAACTGGTACTGACCTACCACTTTTTGTTTTAAACGAACCGACTTAAAGCTTGCAAAGCAATGTTTTTAAGTTTT
>CAXTPJ010000117.1:267-7880 GCA_964245855.1 uncultured Ferruginibacter sp.
GAATTACCGTAGTTCTACATCTACAGCTATTGGTAAAAAACTGCGCTTATCACCAAAACGTTGCGGATATAAAATGTAAATATTTTATTAGATTTTAATATCGAGTTTTGATGTGTAATTATAGCATCACTGGATTTAACTGCTTGTTACATTCAGAAGTTAAAAACTTTACTCTGTTCGAATACTTATATTACCGTTAAACCACCCTATAAAAATACCGTTGAACCACCTATGGAAATACCGTATAAACACCCGGTTTATTTTAAGTTTTTTAAATGATTTTTATGGCATCTTAAAATAAGGACAGTTTTCCTGAAAACCGATCTGTTTAATAAAGTTTACTAACTGAACCACTGAACGCTTACAAACGCTTATGAGGCCGCTAAGTCTGCTCATTTTATTGTGCTTACTAATTATCAGCCTGCAAGGTTATGCCCAGTTACGTTCTGTCACCAATCAGGTTGATTCAAGTATGGCCGCACAATACCTGGAGGGAATAACGCTTACTATACCAAAACAAACAACCAGCAATATCGACTCAGGAATCCAGCTGTTGTATTATCATCAATTTTCGTGTAAGGGAAATTATATAAAAGGAGAATTTGTGCCCTTTCTGCAGCCTGCTGATGTAATTGCGGAACCTGTAAAAAAAGTACAGGTAAATGAACATAAAATTAAATTTCTTACCATTCACGGGAACATATCCTATGATTTTTATTACAGGTCAAAAATTGATACACCGATCAGCCAGCAGGATTTTCAACAGTACACAGAAAGAGTGTATGTGGATGTATTACTGAAAGAGAAATTGCCTATAAAAGTAGGTTTTGTACTAAGGCAAAGTAATTCACCTTTCTTCAGGGATTTTAATGATGTGAATTTTCGATTTGATCGTTTTGCATATGGCAGGAATTTGAAACAGGATTTGTTGAACAGGTTAACTGCACAATTGCCGAAACGTCCGGATCTGCAGTCCGCAGAAACAGCCCTAAAGGTAGAAAAGCAGCAGTTGCTTGACCTCAAAAACTGGTTGGATAATCCAGCTACCCTTCAAAAATTAATTGAAGAAAAAGAAAAGCAATATCACAGGAAGCTGTTAACGGCAAAGAAGGAAATTGATTCAAATAATATTGAAACCGGCAATATTGACTTTAGAAAAAAAGCGGAAAAAAAATTCCCGGTAAATGATAACATTTTTGAAGAATACAAAACAAAATCCGATAGCGTTGCGGTTGGGTACAGCAAAAAAATAAAAGAGGAACAGGACAGCATTTTCGGGAAATTTGAAGCTTTTTATGACAGTAAAAAAAAGAAATCAGACTCTTTACAAAAAGATATTAAACTATTACAATCAAAGTCTGACAGCCTGAAGGCAGTTGTGCAAAAAGACATTATCAGAGGCGGTCAGGAAATTGGGAAGGTTTCCAGTGAACAAAGTTTAAAAAAGGTAGCTGCAGACCATGGTATTTCAATTGATTCTGTCAACAAATTTCAAAAGCGTTTACTCGCAGTAAAAAGCTTTAGTTTAGGCAGGAGCATACTCGACTATACCGAGCTTACGGCGCAAAACATTACCATTACCGGTATCAATGTAGAGTATAACCCATCCTGGTATGCTGCAATAGCAGCAGGAAAAATTGATTACCGCTTCCGTGATTTTTTTAATAAGAACACAAAGAACAATGGGCAATATTTATTACTGGGTCGTATCGGCATTGGTGACAGGGAAAGGAAAGCACTGATATTTACAGTGTTTCAGGGAAGAAAAAGCCAGTCTCAATTTGCCATTGCCGATTCCGTTTCTAATCATGTAAGTGTACTTGGATACTCCCTGGAGGCAATCTATAAGAAGAATGAAAATACTACCATCAGTGCAGAACTGGCCAAATCAACAAAGCCGTTAGCCGGGGCAGTAGAAAATTCAAAACAACTTAATGCGCTTTGGAAATTTTCAGATAATACTAATCTAGGAATAAACTTTAAAGCGCAAACAGTGATACCGGAAACCAATACAAAACTAAGCGGGTTTTACAGAAAAACCGGGGAAAATTTTCAGTCCTTCAGCATGTTTAGTTATAATACGGACCAAACGGCCTGGCTGGCAAGGGCTGACCAGTTTTTTTATAAAAACAGGGTAAGCGTTACCGGTATGTTACGCAGAAATGATTTCACTAATCCTTTTACAGACAAAACTTATAAAACAAGTACTGTATTTAAAACAGTTTTGCTCAATATCAGGATACCAAAATATCCTTCCCTAAGTATTGGCTACTATCCGGGAACCCAACTGTATGTAGTTAATAAAGAACTAATCAGGGAAAATGCATATTACATCTTGAATGGATCATTGGTATATGGCTATCGCTTTAAAGGTATTTCTATGAATAGTTCAGTAGTATACAATCAATACTACAACAAGGCAACTGACTCAGGTTTTGTATTATATAAAGGAGTGAATTATTATTTGTCGCACACCGTTTTTTTAAGAAAACTGCAGCTTCAGGGAAGTTATGCTTATACCAGGCAGCCGGAGTTAAAATATTATACGCTTGAAGGTTCCGGCGAGTATGCTTTTAAAAACTATTTTAAAATTGGTGCTGGGGTAAAGTATAATCAAATGCGGTCAGGAGTTATGTACTGGGGAGAAAGAATATTGCTTACTGCAGATTTTAAGCAACTGGGCGGGCTGCAGTTACAGTATGAAAAAAGTTATTTGCCAAACTTAAACCAAACATTATATCCTGTTGAAATCGGACGGGTATCGTGGTATAAATTCTTTTAACAATGATAAAAAGACTTATAATGCTTTGCATTGGTGTTATTCCATTGCTATTGAATGCACAGGTAACAATTACGGCACAATTGCCCCCGGGTGGGATGATACAAAAAGAACAGTTATGGAATATTATTCTTGTAAATAACAGGGAAGACTTTCTGAATGTAAATATCCGGTTAAATCTTCAGGATGCCGTTTCAGGTGAACTGGTAATGTCTGCTAATACTGGCTCTTTATTGATAAGCAAGGGGGTAAAATTGGTACAAACAACCGACATACAACCGGTTTTGTACAACTATAACCGGCACAATTTTGCTAAAAATTATTTGCCAATGGGTTCTTATATAGCCTGTTACCAGTTGTATCATGTTGGCGAAAAAGGAGAGGAACCCCTTGGAGACGAATGTATCAGGTTTAATATTGATCCGCTAAGCCCCCCTTTACTGGCTTCGCCTGCAGACAAAACAGAACTATTATCTCCTTACCCTCAATTTAGCTGGATACCTCCCGCACCGTTTGATATGTTCACCAGCCTCAGTTATGATTTGTTAGTAGCAGAAGTATTGGAAGGTCAGTCACCGGCCGAAGCTATTCAACAAAATACTCCCGTTTATTCAAGGTCAAATCTTAACCAGCCATACGAAAGCTATGCCAGCAGTTTTACTGCTCTCCAGGCAGGTAAGTTGTACGCATGGCAGGTAGTTGCCAGGAATGGACTGAACTATGCGGTAAAAACTGAAGTGTGGACATTTAAATTGAAAAGCCAAAACAGCCAGCTACCTACAAATGTTAGCTACATCCTGTTAGATGATAAAATGGCCGGAACCTATGCTGTAAATAAAGGCACACTGCATGTAAAATATTTTTCTTTCAGCCCGGTATACGAAGCCTCCTTCACCATATATGATTTTAAGGGTAACGCAGTAAAACGGTTCAAACAAAAAATAGTGCCGGGCGATAACTATCTCGACTTTAATATCAGCGGCAGTTTACAGCCTGACCGGGTTTACCTGCTTGAGCTTACAGACAAAGAAAACAAGTTGCACAATTTATCCTTCAGCATTAACAAAAACTAGGTATACATATTATGATACAGTTATTAGCAGATAATTTTAAAAAGCCTATTTCCTGGTGTTTGCTGGCAATATTTTATTTGCAGTTGGTGGCTCCGGTAGCCATTTCGGCAATGGGTAAAACAAATGATAAGCTTTTGGGGTCCGTTACTATTCCGTTTAGCCATCAAATAATGCCCGGGGATCATGATCATCATAAACCCGTTAATAAAATTCCTGGTAACACACCTGTTGCTGCCACTTTAGGCCAAAAGAAAGTTATACCAACTGTTTCGCCTTTGCAGACTAATATTGGCGGCCCGTCTTCACCGGAAGCATCATCATTTAAACCTGTTGGATCAAATGATTTAGTTAACCTGGCAACCGGTGATTTTTCTTATAATATACCCCTGCTTGATGTAGGTGGCTACCCGGTTAACCTTTTTTATTCGGGTGGTGTAACAATGGAACAGGAGGCAAGTTGGGTAGGGCTTGGATGGAATATCAATCCCGGAACTGTTAACAGGAATATGCGTGGGGTACCGGATGATTTTAACGGAACAGATCTTTTAACCCAAACCCAAAATTTAAAACCTAACCGCACCTGGGGCGGCGAAGTAGGGGTAGACCTGGAATATGTGGGGCTTAAAAATCCTACCATTGGGTTGGGTGGCACACTTGGGTTTTCTTATAATAATTACCTGGGCCCGGCATTAGAACTCGGCACCAGGGTTTCACTCTCAATCTCTACAAGCCAAAATGTAGAATATGAAAAAAAATCTCCGGCCGGTCTTGGTTTTACAGGCTCGTTAGGAGCGAAATTAAGTTCCCGTTCAGGGCTTACTTTCTCACCCTCTTTAAATGCCAATGCACATCTGGCAGATAACAAAGCATCTCTTGGTATTGGAATCAGTACAAGCTATAATTCGAGAACAGGCATAAAGGAACTTAACCTGTCGTCAAGCACCAACGTTTCATTAAAAGGCGGCATGGTAACATCGTTTTTAGAAAATGCTGTCAACAATGGCTTGCATGGAGGCAAAGCAATCAGTTTCTCCAAGCCCAGTTATATACCTACACTTCGCATGCAAATGGAAAATGCTAATTATTCCGGGCAAATGGAATTTGGGGGCGCATTTTGGGGGATAAAGGTAGGGATGTCGGGCATGGGGTATTATTCTGAATCAAAAGTGCCAGCAGAAGCGCAGGTGATTACCAAACCACTGGTTGGTTACATATATTCTGAGAATGCTTTTACCAACAACAATTCGGTAATGGACTTTAACAGGCTGAACGATGCAGAAGTAACTCCTAATACACCTATCATTTCGGCTCCGCAATATAACTATGATATTTTTTCTGTTCAGGGAGAAGGTACAGGTGGAAGCATCCGTGCATACCGGGGCGACCTGGGCTTTATGAAAGACAATGTAACTACCTCTAAAGAAAAAAACATTTCAATAGGTGTTGATGTTGGAGTTCCCTTTCATCTTGGCGTTAACTGGAATGTGATCAATACACCCACAAGAGTAGGCGGATGGGAAGACGGTAACAATACGCTTAACCAGTCGCTGAAATTCCAGGCTCCCCAAATCAACAATTCTTTTGAAAACGTCTATTTCAAAAACCCTGGAGAGTCTTCAGTCAGCAGTAACGAAGTGCTGGAAAGAATAGGGTATGATAACCTGGTGAGGTTCAGGCTGGCAGGAAGTAAAGTAAATCCAAGGATAGAATCGGAACTGGAACAATTTAATAAGTTAACCCTCAACCCACTTGCCAGTACCCAACTGGTATCGAATAAGAATTTAGCGAACAGGGAAAAACGCAGCCAGGTAATTACTATGTTGACTGCGCTGGATGCAAGCAAAATCGGACTGGATAAAACAATTAAAAACTACCGGGAGGGAGCCGCTGAATTCGATAATACCAACAATAACAGTATTGTAGCTGATGATATTGACCGGGTTAGTCCCGTGAGGAAAGCCCATCATATATCGGAGATTAATGTGCTGGAGCCAAGTGGTATGCGCTATGTGTACGGCCTGCCTGTTTATAGCCTTCTGCAAAAAGATTTTACTTTTTCAGTAAAAGCACTGCCAATAAATAATATCGATAACCTCGTTACGTACACGGCTACAGAACCTACAATCAATTCTGAACACATGGCTAACCAATCAAAACTGGATGGCTATGTACAGGCACAGGAAACTCCGGCATATGCTTCTTCATTTTTATTGACGGGCTTGCTTTCGCCCGATTATGTTGATGTTACGGGTAATGGTATTACGGAAGATGACCTTGGTACTGCTGTAAAGTTTGATTATACAAAATCAGAAAATCACAGGTGGCGCACACCGAGGGTTAAAGTAGGGCAACCGGCCAATACGGCACATTTTACAGAGGGTGTAAAAACAGAAAAGAAAGATAATAAGGCCTCCATCAGCTACGGAGAACGGGAAGTATGGTACCTGAATGCCATTGAATCAAAATCGATGATTGCGATTTTTAAAACCGGCTCCCGCAATGATGCCAAAGGGGTACACAGTGCAATGGATGCAGGTATAAACAGTGCAGAAAATGCCAATAAAAAACTTGAACAGATCGATTTGTACACAAAGGCGGAATTAAGAGCTAAAGGATACGCTGATGCCCGCCCCATTAAGACGGTAAAGTTTGAGTATTCCTACGCTTTATGCAATGGTACCCCGGATAATCCTAACGGCGGTAAATTGACTTTAAAATCCGTTTATTTTACCTATAACGGCCAGCCTCGTTTTTCTAAAGACAAGTATGTTTTTAATTACGGCGATTTAACGCTTAAAAAAGACAACCCGGATTATGCATACAATGCATCTGACCGCTGGGGTACTTATAAGCCTGCAAAAGATTTTGCCGGGGCAGATAATAATCCTGCAGGTTTAACCAATGCGGAATATCCATACACCCTTACAGAAAAAGCAAAAGATGATATGTATGCCGGCGCCTGGAGCCTTAAAAAAATATTGTTGCCTTCCGGCGGACAGATGGAAATGGAATATGAGGCAGATGATTATGGATATGTTCAGGACAGGAGAGCCTGTAATATGTTGAATATTGCCGGCCTGGGTAATACTACTTCTTTTACTGCCGGCAATGCCTTATACAATAATGGCAGCCCGTCTGAAGATAATTACTATTTATATGTAAAAGTTCCGCAGCCTTTAACCGCTACGGCTGCCACGCAAGCAGAATTGGCAAAAGCAAAAATTGAAATATATGATAAGTACCTGAGCGGTATCAACAAACCGGGAGAACATAGCCTGGCGTTGAAAATGCTGGTAAAAATGCCCAATGGTTTTGAACCACTAACAGTATATCCTAAGTATGATGATTACGGATTATGCAATATCCCCGGAAACGATATCATCTACATTCATTTGGAAAAGCTCGACAATAAAAGTCCACTGGCAAAAACAAGCCTTGGCTACCTGACAGAAAATATCCCCGGACAGGCATTCGATGGGTACGATGTTGAAGTAGACGGGCTGCTGGCATTCATTGATATGGCCGGTGGTATGCTGTCCAGTTTAAAAAATGCATTCAAAAATGTAGATGATCAAATGAGATCGGCCGGTAAGGGCAGGCTGATTGATCTTTCCAGCTCTTTTGTTAGGCTTGCCAACCCGCAGAAGATGAAATATGGAGGAGGCTACAGGATAAAAAGCGTAAGAGTTAAGAACAACTGGAAGAAAATGAGCGATGCCTACAATTCAGAATACGGCCAGGATTATGATTATACTACCACC
>CAXTPJ010000118.1:0-7879 GCA_964245855.1 uncultured Ferruginibacter sp.
TAACTTAATAACTTTTTTCATGCAAAGAATGCCAAGAGGCAAAGCCGCAAAGTTTTATTTATCTTCTTTGCGTCTCTTTTTTCTCAGCGCCTTTGCGTGACTTTACCTTACCAATGCTCCCTAAAAAATGCATCCACCTTTTTGTTGAACTCTTCTGTGTGTTCAATCAGCGTACCATGGCTGCTGTTGGGAACGATCCACAAAAATGCTTTGGGAATGTGTTGTGCAATAGCGAGTGTGTGTGCGGGGACGATGAGATCATGATCGCCGGCGATGATCAATGCAGGGCATTTGATGGCCTGTAATGCTGAAAGTTTTATGTTTGGTTGCAACCAATCCAGCATGAAAATCTTCCAATCGTTCTTTTCTTTTTCCGATGTCCACACTTTGTTTTTATTGGTTTCGTAATACTGTTCCCCATCTTTCCAAACAGCGGGCAACAATGCAGTGGAATCGGGCCAGAGATTGGCGCCGGTAGAGGCAAATTTGATCACTTTTTCCGGATGCCGCATGGCCATTATGATGGCGGTAATACCGCCATCGCTCCAACCCAAAACGTAGGCTGAGTCTAACTTCATAGCAGTGAGCAGTACTGCAAAATCATCGGCCATCATTTCAAAACTCAGTGAGTCGCCGGTATCTTTCGACTTGCCGTGTGCACGACTGTCAACCGCAATTACCTTATACCTTTTTGCCAGCCAGGGAATGCTTTTTTCAAAGGCACTGATGTTGCCGCCATTGCCATGCAATAACAATAAAGGCTTCCCTTTTCCATACACTTCGCAGTACAAGTTGATGCCCCGTACGGCATAATATTTTCCCGCCGCAGCATTGTTGCCGTAACTAATTTTTTGTTGAGCCTTTACTTGCATTAAACTCAGGATAAGTATGATGGTAAAAAAGAAACGGTGCATCAGGAAACAACTTTAAACTTTAAACGCCTTAAACCTTTAAACTTACTTAATAACGTAACTCGCAATCATAGCATTCACTGCTTTTACATAATCTTTGTAACGGAATGCTTCTGCCGTAAAAGTCAGGATGTGTACTTTGCCATTCTGTACTATATAATATTGTTTCCACTGTAATTTTTTTCCCAACTGCAATCCTTTAAAAACCATGTACCAACTGTCTTTGCCGGCAATGGTTCCTTTCTTATTTTCCAGTACGACAAAGTTTTTTATTTTTTGCGGCAGGTAATTTTTTGAGAAGGCAGCGTATTGCTCCGCATTGTAAGGACTGGTCAACTGGTTCACCATCAGGTTTAGGTTTTCAACATAGTTATCGATAATGCCGGAGTCGGCCGGTGCCTTAATAGTAAATTGTTTGGCGTCTGTAGTAGCATCAATAGTCCAGGTGGATGGGTATTTAATAGAATAGGCAGATTTGGAAAGGGTGGAAGTTTCCTGTGCCATAATGGTCATACCAACACAACTAAATACAAGTGCAAAAAATAATTTCATACGAATGCTTTTAAATATTGATGAATGAAAATAAGTTGATTGAAATAAAAATGTAGGAGTGGAGTAAAATATATTTTAAATGGCGCACTTTTTTTCCTCCTGTAAAAAATATATCTTGTGAAAAAATAAGCATATCCATTTCATAGCTACCATACCGCCTTTTCTTTGCAGCAACCTTGATTTGCTGAATCACTAAGGTATTTCTACAAGAAGTCGGTTCATTGTAACCGGCCGTTCATTTTATTTCAAAGTCTTCTTTCATTCAAATATAATGCCCACAAATTATCACGGGCTGTTATAAATTTTTAAAACTGCTTTCTATGCAATCAACTATCACAGCAACTGCTACCACACAACAATACATTGATCTCGAAGAAAAATATGGCGCCCATAATTATCATCCCTTGCCAGTGGTGCTTAATAAAGGCGAAGGCGTTTTTGTGTGGGATGTTGATGGCAAACGTTACTACGATTTTTTAAGTGGCTACTCCGCAGTGAACCAAGGGCATTGCCACCCTAAAATTATTGCAGCATTAATGCAACAGGCGCAGCAACTAACGTTAACGAGCAGGGCTTTTCACAGCAACCTGTTGGGCGAATATGAAAAGTATGTAACGGAGTATTTCGGTTATGATAAGGTGTTGCCGATGAATACCGGTGTTGAGGCAGTAGAAACCGCATTAAAACTGGGTCGTAAATGGGGCTATGAAGTAAAAGGTGTAGCACAGGACAATGCGGTGATCGTTATATGCGAAGGCAATTTTCATGGACGAACTACTGGTGTTATTTCATTCAGCAGCGATCCTACAGCTAAAAATAATTTCGGTCCGTTTACACCGGGTTATGTTGCCATTCTGCACAATAACCTGTCAGCGCTGGAGCAGGTTTTACAGGATAAAAATGTAGTGGCGTTTTTGTTTGAACCCATACAGGGAGAAGCAGGTGTGGTTGTTCCAGATGAAGGATACTTTACAGGTGTAAGAAACCTTTGTACAGAATACAATGTGCTGATGATAGCAGATGAAATTCAAACCGGCCTTGCAAGAACCGGCAAACTGTTAACCTGCGACTATGAAAATGTTCGTCCGGATATATTGATATTGGGCAAAGCCCTTAGTGGTGGCGTATTGCCGGTGAGCGCTGTATTGTGTGATGATGCCATTATGATGACCATTAAACCCGGCGAACATGGAAGTACCTACGGGGGAAACCCATTGGCCTGTGCGGTTGCCATGGCAGCCTTGCAGGTGTTGAAAGACGAAAACATGGCTGGTAATGCGGAAGTGATGGGACAATTACTACGCAGCGAAATAGAAAAATTGAATTCACCTTTTGTATCCATTGTAAGGGGAAAAGGTTTGCTGAATGCAATTGTGATTAAACATGCCAACCCTGAAGCAGCGTGGGAACTTTGTTTGGCGTTAAAAGAAAATGGGTTGCTGGCAAAGCCAACGCATGGCGATAAAATACGCTTTGCGCCACCGTTGCTGATAACAAATGACCAGGTGATGGAATGTGTTGCAATCATTGCAAAAAGTTTGGAAACGCTGGCGGGATAGGAACACGGATGACGCTGACTAAAACGGATATGTGCGGATTGTTAGTTGGAGAATAATATTGAAATCAAATTTGCATTTCATCCGTACCAATCCGTGTCATCAGCGTTCCCATCAAAATCAGCGTTCCTATCAAAAAATAATTTCATGCTATCAATCACCAACTATATAAAAAAATATCCCGGTAACCCCGAACCTGTTCTTCAGATCAATCAATTAAATATGGAGCAGGGCAATTATTGGATCAAAGGTGAAAATGGTTCTGGTAAAACATCCTTGTTTAAATCAATAGCAGGGTTAATACCATTTGAAGGTGATATCGCTGTAAATAATTTTCACATCAACAGGCAACGCATGGCTTATACAAAAGCGGTGAATTATGCAGAAGCCGAACCTTTGTACCCGGCATTTCTCACCGGTAAAGACCTCATCGATTTTTACAAACAAACAAAAGGAGGCGATTTTCCGTCTAATTTATTTGAGCAACTCGGAGTAGAAAAGTTCATGCTCCAAAAAACAGCCACTTATTCAAGTGGAATGATGAAGAAACTTTCGCTGGTGCTGGCTTTCACCGGAAAACCAGCTTTGATTCTGCTGGATGAACCTTTGATAGCGCTGGATGTAGCAGCGGTGGAAACATTGCAGTCTGCCATATTGAAATATAGTACGAATGGCATTTCATTTTTAATGACATCGCACCAGCCACTGTCAAATGAAGTAATGGAAACAGTTGCCACTTTGTTGGTGCAGCACAAAACTGTTTCATTATGAGGTCTGTCAATTCTTTGTTAGGTAAAGCGATAGTGCAGCAATTCTATATTATCAACGCAGGCTTTTTCCTTTTCCTGTTTTTCTTTTTTTTCGGCATGGTCAATGGTGGACAATTGCTGTCGTATCACTATTCTTTGATCCTGAGCATGATCGGCTCTCCCATTTTTATGGGTGTAGTATGGATTGGTTGGTTGCTGTATAACATCAAGTGTATATTATTTTGTACCAACAGTATCAGGGCAGCAGAAAGTACTTACCTGTTCTCATTAAAATCAGTTGCACCATCCAGGCAATGGCGTTTGTATTTGTCTGTCGCAGTATCGCTCTACCTGCCCATATTGATCTATTCAGCATTTGTTGTTTACATTGCTTCCAGCAAGTCGATGACATGGGTTGCCTGCGCTGTGATACTTTATCAAATATTCATGGTCGTTCTTTGTGCTATGGTTTTTTATACAGTCATCAACCGGAATAATATTCCCAGTCGCTCTCAGAAATTATTGTCATTCATCTCATCTTTATATAATATCCCGTTAGGCTATACCGCTTTTATACTTGCCCATATTTTTCATTCCAGGAAAGTACCTTTTGCCATTGTTAAAACCTTTTCCCTTTTGTTACTCTCGGTGTCGTTTATACGCAATGGTGACCATTTTGATGAAGATTTCTTCAGCATATTTTTCCAGGTAATTTTAACAGCTCATACGGCACTTGTCTTTTATTGCGCCAGTTTTGTAGAAACACAATTAGCATTCAGCCGTAACCTGCCACTTCAATTATGGAAGGTTGCCGCAACTTATTTATTTACTTATGCAATTATATTTTTACCGGAGTTTACTTTTCTGCTTATCAACAACCATGGAAATTTATCTATTATCCATATCATTACATTGTATTTCACAGGTATTGCTGTTCTGTTTCTTTATACTGCCATACAATATGCGGCAGGACTGAATATGGAACGTTCCTTATTCCTTGTATTCATGGCATTTATCATGATTTTCTTTTTACAAAAATCCGGTTATCATGTTGCAGTAATGTTGGCCATTGCAGCAATTAGCGCCATGGTTTTCAAGTCGCACTATTATGGTTTTGAAAAAGAGGAAGAATGATTGAAGAAAAAAGAAAAGACACTTTCTGTTCCCAACATTAGAATTTCATAGCATCATCGTTGCGTCGCACTCTTGTACTTTAAGTTTTTCATGGCATCATAAAGAGTATAATTGCAAGCCATATTTTCAAAGGTCGGCAACTATCTTATGAGCTGTACAAATATCTCTTTGCCCTTCCTCGGTAAAATTGAATTGTAACATGCTTCCATCAAAACAACCGTAAAATAAGGTTGGAATAATTTCCTGTATTCTTCTTCACTTCCACCAAATGGCGGCCCGCCTTCAAATTCCCGGTTAAACAATACACCAACTATTTTGCCACCTGGCTTTAGTAATTGATGCATCTTTTTTGCATAAGCGTTTCTTAAAGATGTATCAAAGGCACAAAAGAAAGTTTGTTCCAGTACCAGGTGATATGAAGCGTTTAATTCAAAAAAATCACCACAAACAATGTTGAGGCCCTTGCCAATGTATTCAGCAAACTTGATAGAGATGATTTTGCAAAGTGTGGATGAAATATCAACAACAGTAATATTGGTAAAGCCTTGCTGCAACAGGTAAGCGGCTTCATAACTGTTACCACATCCCGGAATTAAAATAGAAATATTTTTGTCTGTTAATTGGTCAATGTATTCTTTTAGCGGAGTGGAAATAATGCCAACATCCCAGGCAGCATCGTCCGTTTCATAACGGTTGCTCCAGTATTCATCATCTAATGGCATAAGTTGTATTTTTTTATTTCACCAACAAATGTAGCAGATCAGCCGCTTTGTTCGCTGCACACTTTACAAATGATTTCTCAAATCCATTACTACATTTGCAAATCATTGTTTTAATTTATTGGCGCATGGATATTTTATTGCTGGAAGATGATGCAGCACTGGCTGCAGAAGTGGTGAAGTTTTTCAAAGGAAAAAATATTACCTGCGATGCAGTGTATGATGGAAGTTTGGTGATAAAACAATTACAACTCAAGCCTTACCTGCTAGCCATTCTCGATATCAATGTGCCGGGCATTAACGGGTTGGAGGTTTGCAAACAGGTGCGTACTGTCAATAAAAATATTCCCATTTTAATGCTGACGGCCTATGGTGAAATTGAAGATAAGATCAATGCTTTTGAAAAAGGTGCTGATGATTATTTAGTCAAACCATTTCATTTTGAAGAATTGCTCATCAGGGTAAATGCACTCATTCGCAGAAGTGATAAACCCCAATTGCAACATGCTGTAATTGAAGTAGGCGACCTGCAAATTGATGTCGTAAACATGCAGGTGAAAAGAAGTAATACCCTTATCAGTCTTACACCAAAAGAATTTAAGTTGTTGCTGATACTGGCAGAAGCCAATGGAAAAGTACTCTCAAAAAAAATGATAGCCGACCGGTTGTGGGAAGATCATATTGAGACCAACCAAAGCACCATTGAAGTGTACATCAATTTTCTCCGGAATAAAATAGATAAACAGTTTGAAGAAAAACTCATCCATACCAAAGTTGGTTTCGGATACTTTTTAAAAGAGCCGGCATGAAACTAAAACTCCGGATATCGTTGTTCATCAGTGTGCTGTTCACCATTCTTTTTGGAATAGTGTGTGTGATTGTGATACTATTGTCTTCCAATTTTAGAAAGCAGGAGTTTCGTCAACGGTTAGAAGAGAAAGCCTTAACCACAATCAGGTTGCTCACCGAAGTGCAGGAAGTTGATAAGCAATTGCTGAAAACCATTGACCGGAATACAATCAATAAATTATACGATGAAAAAACATTGGTATTTGATTCCAGTTATCACCTGATCTACAGCAGTCTTGATGATATCAAGATCAACTGGACAAATGCCGATCTCGATTATCTGAAAGCCAAGAAAGTTTTTTTCAAAAAGGATGGCGTTAATGAAATATACGGCGTGTTCTACGATACCAACCAGAAAGATTATTATGCTCTCATCTCTGCCAATGATGATACCGGCAAAAGAAAGATCGAATTCCTGGTTTACCTGATGCTGGCCGCTTATGTTTTTTTTACCACTGCTGCCTGGGTATTGTGTTTTTATACTACCCGCAGATTATTGCAACCGCTGGATGCTTTTCACAACAGCATCAGCCAGATAAATGAAAATAACCTCGAAAACCGGTTGACTGTAAATGAACAAAGCAAAAACGAAATTGAACTCATCGCCAAAGAATTTAATTTTTTGCTCGACCGTATCGAAGATGGCTATCAAAAGCAAAAAGAATTTACTGCACAGGCATCGCATGAGTTAAGGACGCCGCTGGCAAGGATTTCAGCACAACTGGAAAACGAAATTGCTAACTCAGGCACATCTAATCAGCCGGCGTTGCAATCCGCTTTGCACAACATCAATCAATTGAATGAGTTGATCAATTCTTTATTGATCTTATCCAAAATCGATACAAAAAAAGCGGGTAAAACAGAACTGGTGCGCCTGGATGAAACGATTTATAAATGCATTGAAAAAGTTCACGGGGAAACAAACGCCTTTCGCTCTGTGTTGAATATGGAAGATGAAAATATTTCAGAAGAAATGCTCCTGGTAAACGGCAACCAATTTTTACTGGAAACTGTTTTTTACAACCTCTTGAAAAATGCCTGCAATTATTCAGACAACCAGCAGGCAACTATTACTATTTCTTCTGATAAAAATAAGCTATTGGTTACTGTTAGTAACAGCGGACTATTGCTTTCTCCTGATGAGCAAAAGAATTTGTTTCAACCTTTTATGAGGGGAAGTAATGCTAAGAGCCGGTACGGTCTTGGCTTAGGATTACGAATGGTAGAAAGGATTTTACATTATTATGGTTATAAGGTTACCTATCATACCAAAGCCGGCGATAACAATTTTGTAATTTTATTTTAACATAATTAAGGTGATCTTAAGGTCAGTATTAAGGTAGCCTAAAGATGCGTTGTTCATTTTTGCATGCTCATTGAAGCTATGCAATTATGTCAAGATTGATTTT
>CAXTPJ010000119.1:0-7868 GCA_964245855.1 uncultured Ferruginibacter sp.
TCTTTCTCTCCTTTTTTTATACCTATAAATTTAAAATCCGCCAATCTGGGCCTTTCTACAATGGCCAGTTCAATGTACAGGTCGCTTCCCACCAGGTTAGTGAAAAACACTTCTACGTCGGCTATCAGGTTTTGCTTCCAGAGTTTGGTGATGGCTTTACTGAATACATCCGTTCCGGGAATTTGAACTTTATCGCCAACCGCTAAACCGGAAATAGAAATGATCAAATTTTGGTCAAAAGATTTGGCACCGGTAACCGTAATGCCGGCAATGGTGTATTCTTTTGGAGGCCTGGAGTTAAATATTTCGACTAATTGTGGATTAACGGAAACCGCCGCATTGGGATCAACCTGAGCTGAAGTAGAGTGGGTGATAAGCGCTAAAATTCCAATAAGTAAGAAGTTCTGGTAAATCCTGTGCATCAATTGTTTTTTACGGTCGGCAATATACTTGCTATTATGAAAACTATTTGTTAAACCCTTGCCAGTTCTGTTTTTGAAGCAGTTTGGACTGATTGCTGTTTGGTAAATTTTTTTATTTACGGTTTTGCCTGTTTTTCTTCTTCGCTGATCTGTGCGCCTGTTTTTCCAAATCGTCTTTCCCTGTTTTGAAAATCAATGATGGCTTCGTACAGGTTATCTTTTCTAAAATCCGGCCAGCGGGTATTCGTAAAATACAATTCTGCGTAGGCCAGTTGATACAGTAAAAAATTGCTGATACGGTACTCGCCACTGGTGCGGATCATTAATTCGGGATCTGGAAATTCACTGGTCGACAAATATTTTTGCAATGTTTCCTGGCTGATGGTTCCACTATCCAGTACGCCGCTTTTTACATCGGCAGCAATGTTTTTCACCGCATTTACCAGTTCCCAGCGGCTGCTGTAACTGAGCGCCATCACCAGGTTGAGTCCGGTGTTTTTACCGGTTTCATCCAGGGCTTCTTTCAATGCTTGTCTTGCAGAATCCGGCAGCATATTTAAATCGCCGATCACATGCAGTTTGATGTTGTTCTTATTCAGGGTGGGTACTTCTTTGCGGATGGTATCTACCAAAATTTCCATGAGGCCGCTGACTTCGTTAGCCGGCCGGTCCCAGTTTTCGGTACTAAAAGCATACAGGGTTAAATATCCAATGCCCAGTTCGGCACATCCTTCTACTATATTCCGCACACTTTCTACTCCATGCAGGTGTCCAAAAAGGCGGTCTTCGCCTTTTTCCTGGGCCCATCTTCCATTACCATCCATGATAATGGCAATATGCCTTGGCAACCGCTGCAGATTGATAGTGTCTTTTAAACTCATATAAACAGGAAAGTATAGCCTTTAAATAAGGGCGCAAAAGTAATGAAATTTAGTTGGAATAAGCGTTACAGCGAAAGAGCAGGCATTTTGATGTTTCAGGGTTTTTTTTGTCCGGTTGAGAATTTGAAAAAAAGGTCTTGATGTATTATACTTTAAACAGTAGGTTACAGGATTTAATGTTGAGATCGTTTTCAGTGTATGAAAACATGCTGTTATGATATTTTCTCTGGGGCCAAATTACATATTCAAATATTGAATTATTACAATCGGAACCGGTCGGTGACACCGACTTTGGGCTAATTGTAGTTTTCAGCATTGATGCTCAGCTTGAACGTTGAGATCGTTTAGTGCATTAAAACATACTGTTTTGATATTTTTTAAGGTGAAATATATGTTCAAATGTTGAATTATTATAACCAGAGCCGGTCGATGAAGACACGGCCTTGGAGCAGAGAAGACTCTGACCCGGGAAAGATTCTTACTGCTTGATATAGATTTCCGAAGTTTTAAAACTCCTAAATCTTCAGCAGGTAAAGCCGCCATGAAAAGCCAAAGCACAAGAGTGCGACGCCATGCAGTTGCCATGAAAACAACTGTTGGTAACAAAAAAATTCTATTTACAATTAATTGTACTTACAATTTTACCAGTCGCCCGTTATAAGGCACTTTGTTGATAACAATGGTATAGAAATAAATAGCCCCGGGCAGATTGGTGATGTTAAATTCCTGTGTATTGGTGAAATGCGCCACCTTAACTCCGGAGGTATTGAAAATAGTTATGTCTTCTGCCAACACCGGCTCGCCATTTTTTCTGCAGCGGAATATGCCTGTACCAGGATTGGGGTACAGGATCATCTTTACAATATCTTCTACTACCGGCGCCCCTGTGGCACAAGCAGTTTTTTGTTTTACATATTTTGCATCATCGCCAATACGCCTGCTGGTACTGCAACCATCATTGCTGATGGTAGCGATGGCATTGATGGAAACAGTTTCCGGCAACTCTATTTCTTTGGCATCTGTAAAGTAATACCATCGTTGTGCATCGTAAACCGCCCATTGCGCTGCGCTACCGGAAGTTGATCGCAGTACAGTATTGCAGCCGGCCCCGGTATTTTTTACTTCGGTGGTAAAATCCTGTTGGGTGCAGGGTTTCCGCCCGGCAAACCATTGCAGGTTGCTGGTATTGGCAAAACAAAGGCGGTACTGCTCCATTTTAAATGCCTGCCAAAAGCTGCCGTCTTTTCCTGCAGGAACATCGAGGTAAAACAAGGAAGAATCGGTACTGTTAACCAGTTTAGCTGTTACACTTATGCCTGCGTTATTTCTAAATTCAAACGCTTTGCTGATCTCCTCGGGTTTGGCAAAGCCAGCGCCGCCGGGATTGGAATTGTTGATACTGAAGTAAATTTTATCCATGCCCTGCGGTATATAAAAATAGCCGGGCAGGCTTAGCAAATCGGCCCGGTAGTTTTCGATGGTATTACCAAGAAAAGGGCCATTCTTGTAAAAATAATTCCCATTGGTAGTAATCTCCAGGTCGGTGGCTGATTTATACTTTGTTACAACAGAAAATTTGTACGTACCGGCTGCAGGCAAAGCAACATACACAATACCCGCAGCGCTGCTGCTGTTGATGGAAAAATCTTTGATTACTCCCAGCGCTTTGTCGGTTGCTTCTACGCTAAAATTGATATAGCCTTTTCCGGCAAGGTAAAACTGTGGCATGTACTTGAATGTAAAGCTGCCGGCAGTATTGGCGATGATATAAAACTCTGACCTGGACGCATAGTCTTTACCGTTAGTATAGTTGATCTTTACATTGATCTTATCCAACGGCACCAGGTTATTGGCTTCAAACAAATTTTTTACCTGTGCTGCTTCTTTGCAGTCATACTTTGTAATGATGGCTGTTTGCAGGGCATAGTCGCTATTAAAATCAGCATTGATTTCCGCTGCTGTGATCAATGGCAGGTTGCCATTTTGATACGCTGTTCCACTGGCAACATTGTACTGGGTATAAAAATTACTTGCAGTTCCATAACGGCTCACTATATCACTGATCAAAAAATAACTGTTCACCAACTGCTGGAGCCTGATCATTGAAAGATATAAAAACTGGGCTGCAGCCCTGTTTTTTTTTGCTTCGTTGGTACGCTGATCTGCAGACCAATCGAAATACAACAGCATGTAATGAAAGTAAGCTTTCAATTCATTGATCCTTTCTTTAACTACCTGTGGCGAATTTTGTGTTTGCTGTATCGCCTGGTTCAATAATGTAAAATACAACGGCAGCTTGTATTTATTATCCTGTATGCCATTGGTAACCGTAACTGTTTTATCGCTGCTCCAGTGTTGCAGCAACTGGTATAAAGTACCGGCCGCTTCAGCAAACATACTGTTACAAAACTCCTGCAGCGCTGCATCTATACTGGTATTATCCTTTAAAGCAGCATTGGCAGCAAACAAAAAAGGCAGGCTGGCAAATTTAGATGGCGAGGCTTCCCACACAATGCCCTCGCTTTGCTTTTCTTTTATCCTGCTGATGGTTGTTTTTACGTCGGTTAAATCGAAAGAAGGTGTTTCGCCACTCCATTGCGGCAGGTTGAGGTAATGGTATTCTGAAATATTTTTAGACCGGTTGTACCAGCGGTTCAATAAAGCTTTGGCGCTTGTTTCGTTTTGAAAAGCGGTTGGCACTACCTGGATATCAATATTGGGATTAATAACCAAATTGGATGATGGAATATCTGCATGGCCATCATACGCATACACCTGGAAACGCTTTTCGGGATATGTTGAGTTGATGGTAATCGCAGTATGGTTTGCCAGTATAAATTGTTGATCGCTTTCCCGGATAAAATCTTTACCGCCGCAGCCGGCATTGTCTTTTGTATTAGCCCAGTTAGCGCCATCCGGCACTTCAATTCCAATGTATTCATTGTTGTAGCTAAAGTTGTGAAACTGGTTGAGATAAATAGATGGGTTACCCAAAATACTGTTTTTGTACTGCGTGTATTTTTCCTGTATGGCACTGCTCCACAATTGCATGGCTGCTACATTGTTGATATCAGGCACTGACTGTATGCTGGCAACCCTTGAATTATTGAAAGGCGCCACATAACAGGGGTTGCTTTGCAGCACTGATAAATAATCGGCTGTAAAAACATCGCCCCTGTGGCCGGCAAAACGGTTGCCGCCTACCATATTGTTCCTTCTCTGATACAAAGCCCACTGGTGGCCGATATTACCAAAATAACTATCCCAGGGATAAGTATTGGTTTGATCCATTGCCCAGGTATTGTGGCCACCGCTGATGAACCAGTTTTTATACCGGTATTTACATTGATAAACGGTGTCGATGTTTTTGTATGCCGAAGCAAGTGAAGGCGTTACTTCCCAGATAGTACCGGGTTGATAAAAACGGAAACCAAGTTGCTGCAGGTATTGATAAATTCCATAGTTCAATCCATTATCCTGCGGAGCAGAAAATTGAATTTTGCTGCTACCATTGCCCTGCACTTTGCAGGTTTGATTGTCTGAAATGGTATTATCGTAAACGAATACAATGCCATTGTTGGGCAAAGTGCTATAAGCTTGAGTGGTAAAATGACTGCCGGCAACCGCTTTTTGAAGCAGCATGGCAATATCTGCCGCCGTAGATTTTAACAGCTCAGATGCACCGGCAGGGTAATATACAGTTTGTGCCTGTACAATTATATTAATACACAGGCATACTGCCATTGTAAACAGGTAACGGATCAAAGCCATAGTATTCGTTTGAAAGTGAACGGACTATGGTTTCATCACAGAAACAAATGGAAATAAGTTGGAATTTCGGGTACGGAGAATATTAGAGATAGTATTAACGGATAATTAAAAGTAGGGCTTTTATCCGAACAAAAAAAATGCCGGCTCAAAAACCGGCACATATATTTAAATTCAATGCGTTGTTTATGGTGCCGGGCACTTGTAAGATGATATATTAAAAGTGACGCCAATCTCGGCAATTACATACTGGTCTTTCTGTTTGCTCCAACCCCTTTGTCTCCCTTCTGTACCAATCCGGGTTGCTACTTTTTCATAGCTCCTGTCCTGCAAAATATCTGCAGTAGAGCCAGCTACAAATTTATTCGATCCAACATACGTTGTGCTAACATCATCCAGGTAATCGGTGGTAGTTAACCGTTGTGCAACCTGTATAGAAAAGTTTGTTTTGTCGTTGATATTGTACTTAATACCCAAACCAATTGGAAAACAAACGGCCATGCTACCGTAAGGCTTACGGGTTTTGTTGGTAACCGGGTCTACATAAGGAATATTTTGCCCTTCCGTACCCAATGGACGCAAAAATACTTTTTTACCATCCAGGTATGCATAAGGATTATAGCTGAAAATACCCATCCCTATTGTAACATAAGGTGTAAAACCAAACTCAGGATCACCCGGGATAAATTTGAAGAAATTAAAATCGCCATGGACCGCCAATTCAAACATCTCTGTATTAAAACTAAGGTTTCTTGTTTTTTGATATTGATTGTTGCTGTACACATCGCTATAACCCAGTTGCGCATAGTGAGCACTCACCCGCATGCCTAAATAATTATTAAACTGTTTCCTGTAAAAAACACCAAAAGCTGGTTTAGGACGGTTAAGCCCCGCCCTTGTATTAAGGTCGCCAAAGTAATGCGCCAACCCGGCAGTAATGCCAAACTCTCCCTGTAATTCTTCGCCGCTCATGCTGCGCTGCGCTGATGACCTGCAAAAGATAGCCCCGAAAAAAAAGGTGGATAACAAGATCTTTTTCATAATTGCAAAGTAAGGATTTGTTTGTTAAAAAACTACTGCCGGATTTTTTAACGCATGATGATGGCAATACAATTACTTTATTACCGGAGTAAAGATATTGTATTGTTTTAAAAATAATATTGAGATGTTTTTATCCTAAAGTGATTGGATAAATTTAACCAGTTGGTTTCTTTCAGTACTGGTCAGTTGCATGAAGCGTTGTTTTATAGGTTCGGCTTCGCCGCCATGCCATAGGATGGCTTCTTCAATGGTCCTTGCCCGCCCGTCGTGCAAATAAAAAGGTACACCATTGGTTTTAGGAAAAAGGCCAACTCCCCAGAGCGCCGGGGTTTTCCATTCGCTGCCGGTAGCTAAAAAATCCGGGCGCCCATCTGCCAGGCCCGGACCCATATCATGTAATAGTAAATCAGTGTAAGGATGAATGCGCTGGTTGCTCACCGCTGCAAGGGTAACGTCAATGCCTGTCTGCAAAGTTGGAATATGACAGCCGCTGCAGTTGATCTGTTTAAATAACTTTTCTCCTGCCAATGCAGTTGGGTCGGTTACCAATCTTCTTGCAGGTACAGCCAAAGTTTTAATGTAAAAGGCAGCACCAAACAACAGGCTGTCCGGCAGTTCCGGATCATCATTCCTGCCGTCATACTGCGGCTGGCCGGTACTGCTTTCCAAAGGAAATACGCTGTTGGTAACACCCATGTCCTGGTTATAGGCAGCAGCAACCTGCGTTAAAATGGTGGCAGTATTTGCTTTCAGGCCAAACCTGCCCAACACTGTTTTCTGCAATACCGGGTCCCAAACATAATTGGGCCTTCCGCTGATGCCATCGCCGTTGGCATCATTTTCATCTGCAAAAGATAAAATGGTTTGTTCTGAAATGTTCTGTAATAAGCCCAGCCCGAAAAATGGTGGCGCCATCCTGGCGCTCATCATATATCCCGAAGGCATCGGTGTGTAAGGATTTAATAAAGTGTACGTTGGTGTCCTTAACTGAATTACTGTTCCTCCCGGTAACGTAATATCCTGGTAAGTATATTCGATGTTTACTTTTGCTTCCGGCTGAATACCAAAAACACCCAGGTCCTGCAATTGATTTCCAAAACCTGGCACTGGCAACGGAGCGCCATGGCTATCAGTTCCTATCATACTTAGCCTCACCAGCATAGAGGATTTGGCCAGGCCGGCTGTAGGGCTTCCCTTTCCATCGTTGTGATGGCAGCTTACGCAACTAACATTGCTGAAGATAGGCCCCAGGCCACTGTTGATGGGTGCCGGTGCTGTTACAAACGATTGTCCTACTGCCGCATCGCCTAAGTTATGTGACCTGATATCATCGCCTGAAGAAAGGTCTACCTGGTGGCCGAAAGCACCGGAAGTTTCATCAAACACAGTTGCGGCCCCGCCGGATAACCTGGGATCGTATTCGGCCTCAGGAAAAGCATCTGGCTTGCGGCACATGATGAATGCAACAGGCAGACAAATGATCGCAGTGATGATATAAATCTTTTTAACCCGCATATCCGTTTGTTGGCAACAGCAATTGCTGTAAGATTATAAAGAGAGCAGCCATTGCAACAGCTAAAACTGAAACAATGGCTGCAATCAACTATTGAATGAAATTAGTCGGTGATATTGGTAATGATAAATGCCCTCAAGTCAGTATTTAGTGTTGTTGCCAAAGAACCGATTGCAGTCATGGTTGCCTGGCAAAACTGGCGCTGGCTAACGATCGCTTCTTCGTAAGGAACGGTGAAGCTGT
>CAXTPJ010000120.1:0-7796 GCA_964245855.1 uncultured Ferruginibacter sp.
GTTGTTTCTTTTCCCAGCAGTTCAAGCTTGGTACCTTTTTCTTTATAGTTATTAAAAGTACCCTGCGCATCCAGTTGAACAGAAGTTGCTTTTACCTGCTCATCGGGCAGCGCCTGCACTTCAGTTTGTCCGCCAAAAGGCATGTACGACCAGCCTTGTGTTGGAGTAAAAATTTGATAACCCGTCATTCCCATTACAGAAAGATCGAGGCGTTGACCGATAAGATGGGATTTGGTTAATGTGATGGCCACATCATTTCCCATGGCATTCATGGTGCCTTCCATTCTTATTGTTTTAATGGAAGACAGTTTTTCTTTGCCACCCATGGCCTGCAGGTTTTTGCTCACCACTTCATCCAATGTTTGTGCGGTAGTTGTTTGAAAACTTGCCATAGCAGCCAGCGCAAATGCGCTCATTAGTACTTTTCTCATAATTTGTTTTTTGTATTGATTATTCAGGTTTGTATAATTCGTTGTCAACCGGCTGGTTGATGGTGATTTGATGATACGTTGTAATGCTGTCCAGTGTTTCCGACTTGCCCGTATTTTTCATTTCTATCTGGTGGGCAAATAAAAAACCACCTACTTTTTTATAATCTTTGTAAAGTAAATATTTTTCTCCAGGAACGGCATCCCATCCCTGGTTGATAAAGGAAGATTGAATCAACTGGTAACTACTGGTATCGATCCAGTAATACAATTGCTTACCTGCATTGGTGGTAAGTTTTATTTTAAAACAATTGATACCATCGAGGTTTTCTTTCGCCATCAGTTCTGCCCGGTGGCCTTTGCCAACATAATCAACCAGCGGGCCGGCGATGTCCATTTCCGGTTGCATGGCCAACAAATCTTCTTCCTGCATTTTCAACAGCGAAGGAGAACGCATAGGAATAAACGACCAGGCATCATTTTTAGTAACCAGCGTAAAGCCTTTGTAGCCGGCCATTTCAAATTCGGTGCGACTTACTTGATCCTGTTCCTTGATAATTTTCACAGCCACTACATTTCCGTTCATTTGCCGGTTGCCTTCCATGTAAATGCTTTTAAGGCTGCGTAAATTGTTACGGCCACCTCGGGCTTCTTCATATTTTTCAATTACCTCATCAACCGTTTTTGCGCTGGCAAATTGTACGGCGACTAAGAAAATTACAAACAGTCCGAATATAATGAGGCTCCTCATGGTATGTTTTTGTTTGATAAAGATAGCCGAAAATATCGCCTCAAAAAATTAAGCAATTGTTGTTATATATAATTGTGATGATGAAAGCGGCTTACATTTGTAAAAACGATACAGTACAATGGCACAGCAAGTTCAGGGTAAGATAGTAGACATTTTGAATAAAAAAATATTTGACGGAGCAATAGTTTTTGATGACGGAAAAATCATTTCAGTCACTCCGTTAGAACTGCCTGCAGGCCAGCCATTACACTACATTCTACCTGGATTTGTTGATAGCCATGTACATGTGGAAAGCAGCATGCTGGTGCCATCTGAATTTGCAAAACTGGCGGTGGTACATGGCACCGTTGCCACCATCAGCGATCCGCATGAAATAGCCAACGTGTGCGGAATGGAGGGTGTTGAATACATGATCGAAAATGGAAAAACGGTACCATTCAAATTTCATTTCGGTGCGCCGAGTTGTGTACCGGCAACCATTTTTGAAACGGCCGGTGCAGCATTGAATTCAGATGATGTGGAGGTGCTGTTGCAAAAGCCGGAGGTAAAATATTTAAGTGAGATGATGAACTTTCCCGGTGTGTTGTTCAGTGATGAAGAAGTGATGAAAAAGATTGCTGCTGCAAAAAAGTATGGCAAACCGGTTGATGGGCATGCGCCCGGATTAAGAGGTGCCGATGCAAAGAAATACATCGATGCAGGCATCAGCACCGATCATGAATGTTTTACCGAAGAAGAGGCATTGGAAAAATTGAATTTCGGCATGAAGATATTGATCAGGGAAGGCAGCGCCGCTAAAAATTTTGAAGCACTCATTGGCCTGGTGAATGAGCATTATGAACACATGATGTTTTGCAGCGATGATAAACATCCGGATAGTTTAGTAGACATCCATATCAACCAATTATGTGCAAGGGCAGTGGCCAAAGGAATTGATGTGTTTAAAGTGTTGCAGGCCGCCTGCATTAATCCCGTGCTGCATTACAAGATGGACGTTGGCTTATTAAAAGCAGGCGATACCGCTGATTTTATTGTGTTGAAAGACCTGGTAGATTTTAAAGTAGCGCAAACATACATCGATGGAAAACTGGTTGCAGACAATGGCAAGTCGTTGATCCAAACGAATAAAGCCAGCACCATCAATCAATTCAATTGCGTAAAAAAAGCGGCAGTCGATTTTGCTATTGAACATAAAGGCGAATCGGAAATTTTTGTGATAGAAGCGTTGGAAGGCCAGCTCATCACCAATAAAATTTTGGCTACAGCAAAAGTTGAGAATGGCAATATTGTAAGCGATGTTGACAATGATATTTTAAAGATCGTAGTGGTAAACCGTTATAACAATGCACCTATTGCAAAATCATTTGTCAAAAACTTTGGATTAAAACAGGGCGCTATGGCCAGCACAGTGGCGCATGATAGTCATAACATCATTGCCATAGGCGTAGATGATGAAAGTATTTGCAAAGCCGTGAATTTGGTTATCCAGGAAAGAGGAGGAGTAAGTGCCGTAAGTAATTCGGCTGAAAAAGTATTGGGATTGCCAGTGGCAGGATTGATGAGCAATGAAGATGGTTATAAAGTGGCTGAGGCTTATACTGCCATTGATACCATGACAAAGCAAGCGCTGGGATCTACACTGGCAGCGCCTTTTATGACTTTATCATTTATGGCATTACTGGTAATACCGCATTTGAAATTAAGCGACCTGGGCTTGTTTGATGGGGATGGGTTTAAGTTTGTGGAGTAAATGTTATTTACTTAATAATTAAGCATAGTATTATTAAAGGCGCAAAGTGATGGTAATGTCTTTGCGCCTTTGCTTCTTTTCTTTGCGGGAAATTTTGTTTGAAAGCTTTTTATAAAATAATCAATTCACCTGCGCACTCAACACTTTTATCCCAACGCTGTCAGTACCTTTTGGCGCAAAATATTTAGTCTTAAACTCAGCAGATTTACCGGCTTCAATCACTTCATAAATTTTCTCACTGTCTTTTTCAAGCAGCACGCCGGTCTTGCTGAAAAACGATAATTCTAGTTCCACGTCTTTGTAGGTACACACTTTTGCTTTGTTGTTGATTGAACCTTTAATGACAGTTTGGCCAAGCAGGTTGTGTTTGTCCTTACTGGTAACAGTAATAAACGCTAGCGGGTTTTTCTTTTCTTTTTCTTCCAGTGTTTCCTTCGTTTTTTCGTAACTGTCTTTTTCTGCAGTTTCATTGGCTGCCTTACTGTTACAGGCGGTAAAGAAAATAATGATAGCTAATAAAAATACCAGTACTTGTTTCATGTCAATTTTTTTACAATGAAAATAAATTTATCCGAAATAGTTTGTTAAAGAAGGATTTGAATCACACTTAACCTATTTGTTCAAAATCCAAAAAGTGCTTTAATTAGCAGAATTTCCACTTATGCCTTTGCATCTTCTTCTCTTATCCAAAAATATAGAGTCTCTAATCTCAATACTAATATCTTGATACTAAGATCTTGATACTTGATACTAAAATCTTGGTACTTAATACTACAATCTTGATACTTGATACTAACATCGCAATACTAAAATCTCAAGCCTCATTCCCCAGCCACAAAGTCCCGCCAATACTGCTTTGCGAAGCGCCCGTTACTGTGGTAAACGTAGTGGCTTCTTCCCGCCACCGCAAAATACCAATCAGTGCCATGATTACTGCTTCTTTATAACGGACTGTATTTTCATCCGGCACCACCACCTCAATTTCTTTCGTCTTCAATAAGTCGGATAAACGCTCTATCAAAAAAGTATTGAACGCCCCGCCGCCGGTAACCAGCAATTTCAAAAGCTCCTGCCCTTCAGTCGTCTGTTGTCCATTGTCAGTCGTCGCCCGAACAACCTGCTCACAAATATGCTCCGTGTAAGTCCGCAACGCATCCGGGATGGTTGCCCCAAAACTTTTTACTAAAGGATAGACTATCTCCGTTCCAAAACTATTGGCCAGCGATTTGGGTGCCGGCTGCCCATAATAATCCAGCGCATTCAATTGCGCCAGCATTGCTTCATTGATGGTTCCTCTGGCTGCTAATTTTCCACCATCGTCATACGCAGCGCCGGTTTCTGCTGCCAGCATATTCAGTACCCGGTTGGCAGCGCAAACATCAAACGCCGTGTAATTGTTATTTTGTTTGATGGAAATGTTGGCAATGCCGCCCAGGTTTAAAAAATAATCATAGCCTTCAAACAGCAGCTTTTCTCCAACCGGTACAATCGGCGCACCCTGTCCACCAAAAGCCACGTCTAAAGCCCGCAGGTCGCTTACAACCGGCAGTTTAGTTTCGGCAGCTATGGCAGCGCCATCTCCTAATTGGGCGGTGATTTTTTTTGCTGGGATATGAAAAGTAGTATGCCCATGAGAGGCTATCAAATGCACTTTGTGGTGTAACCGATGCTGCTCAATGAATTGATTTACCTGTTCGCCAACATAATGCCCATATTCAGTGTGCAATAATTGGTAATCCAACGCCGAAAGGGTAGTAGCAGTTTGTAGCTTTTTTGTCCATGGTTCATCATAAGCAATGCAATCTGCAGCCAGTATTTCAAACACCCATTTGCCGCCAGTTTCAGTAAATTCTACAAATGCAATATCCAGCCCGTCGAGCGAGCTGCCACTCATTAATCCTATCGCCCTGTAAATCATTTATTTTGAAATTTTAATTCCTATTTTTACAAACTTTGTTAGCGGTGCAATTTCAAATAGTAATTTCAAAATTTCAAAATTATATTCATGGTTATCAATCTCAGCGATCAGCATTCTTTGGTTAGTAATTGGGTGGGCGAGTTAAGGGATGTGGAAGTTCAAAACGACCGCATGCGCTTTCGCCGCAACCTCGAACGCATCGGCGAAGTAGCTGCGTATGAGATCAGTAAAAAACTGGATTGGGTTGAAAAAGAAATTACCACGCCATTGGGTATTGCCAATTGTAAAATGCTGACCGATCAGCCGGTGCTGGCTACCATTTTAAGGGCAGGATTAGGGATGCATAACGGCCTGCTCAATTATTTCGATAAAGGCGAAAACGCCTTCATCAGCGCTTACCGCAAACACAATCCAGATGGCAGTTTTGAGATCAACCTCGAATACATGAGCTGCCCCGAAATTGACGGCAAAGTGGTATTAATCAGCGATCCGATGATCGCCACTGGCGCCTCCCTGGTTAAAGCCATCCAGTTTTTAAAAGATGAAGGCGAAATTAAAGAACTTCACATCGTTTGTGCTATTGGCTGTACCGTTGGAATTGAGTATGTACTAAGAGAAGTGCCAAAAGCAACCATTTGGTGCGGCGATATTGATGATGAACTGACTGCCAAAGGTTACATCGTTCCGGGCTTAGGCGACGCCGGCGACCTGGCATTCGGACAAAAAATGCAATCATAGAAGAAGTTGGTTTAGCAGTTGAGCGTTTAGATAGTTTGGTGCAATAACAATCTAAACCCTAAACCCCCAAACTCCTAAACTCGCAACCTTAAACTTTAAACGTTTTAAACTTTAAACGTTTTTTATCCCCTTTTACTAATTAAGATGCAGCATTTTGCCCCAATTCCTTATCTTTAAAGTTCAGAATTAACTACAATATGAAAAAAATCTTGTTCTGCATGGTCTGCCTGATCAGTGTTACCTACGTTCGGGCGCAGGATCCTCACTTTTCTCAATTTTTCTCCTCCCCCTTAACATTAAATCCGGCTTTTACCGGCAAATTCGATGGACAGTGGAGGTTAGCAGCCAATCACCGGGATCAGTGGCCATCTATTCCAAAGGCGTATGTAACTACCAGTGCATCACTCGATTTTGGTATTTTAAAAGGCAAGATCCCCAATGGTGATGTGTTCGGTATCGGTATCAGCGGCCTCAGCGATCAAAGTGCAGATGCGGCGTTGAAATTGAATTACGGTTCTTTGTCAATGAGTTATCACAAAGCCTTGGATGATGAAGGCTACAATACCATCGGCGCAGGTTTTCAGGCAACGTACAGTAGCGCTATCCTGGACAGAAACAAATTAACTTTTGAAGACCAGTTAACACAAAACGGCTTCACCAATCCAACAAACGAAACTTTTGATAACGGTACAACACAGAATTATGTTGACCTGAATGCAGGTTTATTATATTCCGGTTCAACCAACGGCTACAATAACTACTACCTGGGCCTTTCTGTTTACCATATTAATAAACCAAATCTGAGTTTTATAGATAAAACCTGGAACCTGGCCTCAAGGGTAACCATACATGGTGGTGGTACTTTTCCGGTGAGTGAAAACCTGGATTTCAATACTTCCATTATTTATCAAATGCAGAATAAAGCCAGCGAACTGGTGTTGGGTGGTGCTTTATCTGCACTGCTCAATGGCGATGAAGTAAATCCTTCCCGTGTTTATTTTGGCTCCTGGTTAAGGGTAAATGATGCTATTATTCCTTACCTTGGTTTAGAAATAAATGGCTTAAGAATTGGTGCCAGCTACGATATCAATACATCAGGATTAAAAGCTGCTACCTTAAGCCGTGGTGGTTCAGAATTCTCTATCATCTACATCAAAAAAGCATCAGAAGTTAAAGGCATTCCTTGTCCAAGGTTTTAATTTCCCGGTTAATAAAATATTAGAAAGAGGAAACGAAAGTTTCCTCTTTTGCTTTTTAAACTATTCAAGTAGCGGGGCTTTCAGCATCAGTTAATCATCAACAGCAGCGGCTTTTCATTGCAACTACGGCACAGCAGCTCAGCTTCTTTCACCTCCCCTTTTGGGAAGGCTGGGTGGGGCTTTCACCGTGGTTTCCATTTCAATCCGCCAGCCCATCAGCTATGGTACCATCTCCAATCAGTATAATCTCAAAATCCAATAAGAGCTACTATAAAAAATTTCAAGTTGTTGCCTGGGTACCTCTTTGCTTTTAAAATCCAGGTGCAGGTGCATTTAATTCTTACCAGTACTTGAAAAAGTTGCCTCTTTTGGTTCGATCACGGCAAAGCCGGGATTCAAAAAAATGCGAAGCAAATTTTTTTGAAAGAAGCAAAAGTAGTCCCGCTACGGCGGGATTTAAAGTACGCAGCCTGCCGGCTGTGAGGCAAAAGCCTTAATTCAAATAGTAATAGTATTAGACTGAATCCTTAAATTATAAACAAACGTAAACACAGCAAAGCCCGGCTTAAAAACCGGGCTTTGCAACTAAACTTCCTAAACAACCAATCTTTCTAAACCAATTATTTAAACACACTCTTAATATAATCTTCTACTTCCGCACCTTTTGCTTTTCCAATCTTATCGAAAGATGATTTAAAAGTAGGGTCAACATATTGCCTGTATTGTTCAGGTACCTGGTTTCTGAATTTTATCATATAGTCAATTCCTTTTTTTACTTTCGCAATGTCATTTACTTTTTCCAAAAAACTTCCGAACTGGGCAGTAGCAACCACTTTTTCCTGGCTTAAAGGAGCTTCGTTGTAACGGTTAGCAATAAAATCAAAATCAGCTTCCGTACCATTAGTTACCACAATTCGGTTTACTGCTTCGCCTAAAGCGCCCTTAGCGTCATTACTGTACTTCTTGGCAAGGTCATAAGCTTTTGCAGGGGCCAGTTTTTCAAGGCCTTCCA
>CAXTPJ010000121.1:0-7787 GCA_964245855.1 uncultured Ferruginibacter sp.
TGGGCTGGGGCTGGCCAATACGCAGAATATTATTTTTAATCACAAGGGAACAATTAATGTTTCAAGTGTACAGGGCGAAGGCACTACTTTTAATATCCGTTTGCTCTTAAGTTAAAAGATGAAATTGGGTAACAATTTCCCCAAATGAGCAATTTTATCCCGGCTGGTTAATTTTTTGGGGAAATAATTGTTTAATCACAGCTTTTATTTCTACAGTAGAAAATGGTTTTGAAATAAAATGATCTGCACCTTCTAATAATGCTTTTTTTCTGTCTTCAGGTGTGTCATGTGCGGTAACCATTACAATTTTTATAGCCGGAAAAGTATTTTTTATATACCTGATAAAATCTACCCCAAAACCATCTGGCAGGTGATTATCAAGAAATAATATATTGGGTTCATGATGTTTTAAGGCCGCCTTACCTTCATTAATAGAATGTACATATTTCACTTTCAACTGATCATTACGCAGGATATTACTTAATAAAAAACAGATATCATTTTCATCATCAATTATTAAAGCAGTAAGGGTATTCTTGGGTTCTTGTTCAACAGTCATAGCATCCGGTTCATCAAATTATCAGCCATTTTTTTGATGCAACCCGTTCGTTTTATTGGTAATTTGTGAGAGTATAATTAAAAAAATGGCGCATAAAAAACTGTTGGCATTATTTTATGTTATCACTAAAAGATAAAATCAACCAGCAACCACCTGCACCAACCACCTAACCTACCGCATTATTTAAAAGGAAAATAAACTAACATGAAAAGGATACTGATTATTGATGATGATATTGATATGTGCCATTTGCTTGCACGTTTTTTACAACGCAAAGGATTTGAAACAGATATTGCCACCAGCGGAAATAAAGGCATCGCCAAATTCAAAGAATCTTCTTTTGATTTAGTGCTGTGCGATTTCAGGCTGGGTGATAAAGAAGGTGCGGAAGTTTTAAAAGAAATTCGCCAGATCAATCACCATACAGCAGTAATCATTATCACCGGTTATTCAGATATTAAAACAGCGGTAGAAGTTATTAAGCAGGGCGCATACGATTACATTACAAAACCATTGGTACCGGATGAAGTGTTGAACCTCATCAACAGGGCGCTGGAGGCTGGTGGTGCAGAGATTGCCCCATCGCAGGCTGCAGCCATTAAAACATCCGCCAAAGTATCTTCTGCTGATGATGGCTCTTCTCCTTACATGGTTGGTAAATCATCGGTTATACAGGATGTTTACCAGCACATTAAAACCATTGCCCCAACCAATTACAGTGTAATTATTTATGGTGAAAGCGGTACCGGTAAAGAAGTGGTTGCAAAAACCATCCATAGTCAAAGTGACCGTAAACACAAACCATTTGTTGCCCTGGATTGCGGCACTTTATCAAAAGAACTGGCGGCTAGTGAATTATTTGGCCACGTTAAAGGATCTTTTACCGGCGCATTAAATGATAAGGATGGTATGTTTGAAACAGCCAATGGCGGCACTTTATTTTTGGATGAAGTGGCTAACCTTGGGCTGGATGTACAGGCAGCTTTGCTGAGGGTAATACAGGAAAGAAAATTTAAAAGAGTTGGGGGCAATAAAGAATTAACGGCTGATGTTAGGATCATTGTTGCATCGAACGAAAATTTAAAAGATGCCTACAATGAAGGCAAATTCAGGGAAGACCTGTATCACCGTTTTAATGAATTTTCTATACATATTCCGCCATTGAGAAACAGGACCGCAGATATTCCGTTGTTTGCAAAATTCTTCCTCGATCAAACAGCAGAAGAACTGAATAAAAAACTGGATGGCTTTGAAGATGATGTGATGCAACTCTTCATGGAATACAACTGGCCAGGTAATTTAAGGGAATTCCGCAATGTTATCCGTCGTGCAGGTTTATTGACGGCTGCTGGTTTGATAAGCAAAAATGTTTTGCCATGGGAAATTGTAAGCGGCCCGGCAGCACCGGTTCCTGGTAATACCTACAGCAATAACCACCATAACGGCGCACCCAATACAAACATGAATGGCAACGCACCGGTAGCAGCATTAAAAGATGCAGCAGCCTATGCAGAATATGAAGCCATTATGAATGTACTGAAACAAGTAAAATTCAATAAAACGAAAGCTGCAGAAATTTTAAAAATTGATCGTAAAACACTGTACAATAAGATCAAAAATTTTGAAGACGCCAGTGAATAAAATTTTTCATTTTTAAGCAGTTATTTATATTTGAAAAGCCTCTTTACAGAGGCTTTTTTATTGCTGTTTATTATCCCGATTCCCAACCTGTGCAATAAAATTCCCCCAAATTTTCTGTGTGCTACCTCAAAAACGATTGGCATCCTGATTGCAATTATTAATCAAAGCGTAAATAGATATTTTTACGATAAGCCAATTTGAAAAAGATTCCAATCACTATAAAAAACATTATTGTTTACAAACAGTTTACCTGTAACTCATTCAATAACCCTGAAATATTAATGGTTACTTCTTTCCATCTGTAATCCCCATTTTTAATAGATTTTTTCAATAAAAGAAGCCTTTTATTATTCCAGGATTTTCAATTTTTCACCCCAAAAATTAAGTTTATGTCAGACAGAACAAACCAAATGCAAACGCTGAGTTATATTCTGGAAAAACTCCGTTTAAGGCGCCATGATAATGAATTTACAATGGATGGTGAATTCCTTTTAACAAAAAATGGTAACAAATACAGACCAGAAGATTTAAAGATTATTAAAACCTATCGTTTTGAAGGTGAATCTGATCCATCTGATCAATCCATACTCTATGTGATAGAAGCAACTGATGGAATGATCGGTTACAGCATTGATGCGTATGGCGTTTACACTAACCATGATGCATCGTATGATGATTTTATCAGGAAGATAAAAGTAACAGACCGGGATGAACAACTCATTTTCAGTTTAGAAAATTAATTATCAATAACATGATAAATGCAGGCTATTGAATACAATGATAGCCTGCATTTTTGATTATTATCAATCAATGCACTGCTTTCTTTGGAGACTGATAATTTAAAAAATATGAAAAAAGAAAAGCAAGACAAAAAGGGGTTTAAAAAAGTCTTTGATAAATTTTCAGGGATTGTTACCAAAGGCACGGGTTCACCCGCAGCTTTTATTCTTGCATTATCTGTGATCATCGTTTGGGGCGTATCAGGTCCAATCTTTCATTTTTCGGATACCTGGCAACTGGTTATTAATACCGGCACCACCATCATCACTTTTTTAATGGTTTTTGTTATTCAGCAATCGCAAAACAAAGACTCCATGGCGGTACACATGAAACTGAATGAATTGATAGCTTCCAACGAAAAATCGAGCAACCGTTTAATTGATATCGAAGATTTGAGTGAAGAGGAATTAATGGTACTAAAAAGGTTTTATGTAAAATTATCAGACCTGGCAGAAAAAGAGAGCGACCTGCACGCCAGCCATTCGCTGGATGAAGCGGAGAACATTAATGATGAAAAAATGAGCAAACGAAAATCTAAACAACATATAAAAAACAATCAACCATGAGAAAGATCTTGACAGCAAGCTTAGCGTTATTTACCTCAGTTGTTACCCTTAGTAGTTGCGAAGTTATTGGCGGTATTTTTAAAGCCGGCGTTTGGGTGGGTGTGTTGCTGGTAGTACTTGTAGTTGGCATCATTGTATTTGCCTTCACCCGAAAAAAATAACCGAGTACCCCAATTATCATTAGTAATACAAACTTAACCGGCGTATTTTACTATTGGAATATTTAATACCGAATTTTACAAAAACGATTAACGATGCTTGCTCAAAACACCCTGTTGGCTGAAAAGCTTAACCACCTTGTTGCTATACTTGATGATGAAAGTGAAGGATACATCACTGCTGCGGAATATGCCCGTGACCGGGAAATGGAAATCTTCTTCGAAAAATTATCATACCAGCGCAATGATTTTTTACTACAGATAAAAAACATTGTTCAATCCATGGGTGCCGATACTTATTCAAAAGGAGGCTTTTTAAGCCTGTTGCACCGAACCTGGAAAGACATGTGTTTTAAATTAAAATCAAGAGATAAAAGTGTAGTAAAAACCTGCTGCATGATCGGTGAAAAATTTACCATTAGTTATTATGAAAGTATTTTAAATGATCCGCAGATACCAGGCTTTATTAAAAATATTCTATTGTCACAGTTAGCAAATATCAATGATTCATTGCACCAGTTTCAATCATTGCAATCAGCCAATACTGTTGTCGTAATAAAAGAGGAAAAAACAAATGTTCCTGCCACCGATACCGTAAAAAAAATATCTTTTTTAATGATCTATTTGAGGGAAGTGGCAAGGGATTTTGAAATGATCGGGGAAGAAATTGGCGATAAAAACCTACGCACCACTTTTGTGACGGCATCAGAGGAATATAACCAGTTTGCAAATGAACTCTTTTGTCAGTCAAAAATTTTGGGTTTTGATATTCCTGCAGGCCCAACTGATTTTCATTTTGATCTGCTGCATGATGAATACAGCAACGATACATCGCATACAAAAAATACAGAGCTTATTAATATCTGCGATAAGAGTGAATATGTTTTCCTGAAATTATACACAGATGTATTGAAGGAATTTGCAGCTTTTAAACCTTTCACCGATATGATGGCATATCAATACAACAGCATCCGTGCAGGGTTTTTGAAATTGAGGATGTTGAATTCGCTTCGCTTTAATAATTGATTTTATTCTTCCTGGCGGCCAATCATTTTGCCGCTACCTTTCCAGGCGTCGTTCAATGTTTCAAAATCTTTTAAATCAGCCGCTGAAAATTTTTGTGTAACCAGGCTTTTTAAATCAGGCTGTCCTGCATTTACCCAGGCTGTGTACCAAAAAGAAGCGACAGAGTGTATTGAAAGGCGCATGCGCCTTTCAATCATACCATCCAGCATTTGATTAAAACGAATAGTGAAAGCAGAAGAGTATTGCTTAATAACAACACCGTTTCTTGTTTCAAAAGAATATTTTTGATCGCTTGGAAATTGTTTGGTTAATTCCCGTTCCATATTCAGCACAGAGTCGGATGCCAATGAACTTTCCAGCACCCGGTCCCAGGCATATTTTAGGGGATCTTCAATGTATTGTGCTTTACCAATAAAAAAATTAAACTCTTTTTCGGCCAGTAGTTCCGGCACCCGGCTTTCCCAAAAACCATGTATGCCTTTTTGATTTGTATATTGTCCGTTATGGTTACTGTTTGCGTGTAAGGGTACATGTGAGTCGGCAATATAATGCCCCAGCTCTGCACTGTTTTTAACGATCTTGCTAAAATTCTTTTCTTTGAACGCACTGGTAAGCCGGCCCAGCATGGCTTGTATGTGCCAGGGTACAATGCCGTATGCCACCAGGCTATCTTCTCCAAATGTAGCAACTGCCTCTTTCCATTTACGGGGTATATTGTTGTATGGGTAAGTACCATAATGATCGATATCCAGGTAATGCCTGGGGCCTTCTTCCGCCACCGCATACCGGCGTTTATCAGGATCAACTGCATGTTCTTCCAAAAAATCAATATTGGGTTTATACAGCACCATCATTTCCGGCGGAAGTAAAAACACCGAATAGTAATTGATTTTTTTATGGGCATAAAAGCCCCAGCAATAACAGGCCGGCATTATTAAAATACTTACGGATAACAACAACACACGTTTCATATATCAATATTTTGATCATGAAAACTAACCAATCTTGCTATTACTATTGCTGTTGATTTTCCCGTTACAAATGATGTTCTTCTTCTACTGCCGAAACTCCGCCACTTACCGCAAACTTCATGGTTTGTGCAGCGCTGATGTTGGTGATTGCCCGAACCCTGTCCCTCGGAATAATATATACATTGCCTGCTACAGAATATGCCATCGGAACATATACGGCAACATAATCTTTAAAACCGAATTCATCCATATCCTCGTTGGTGATAAAACCAACACGCCATACATCATTGTCATCAATATTGGCCAGCACATTTTTAGTGAACTTTTTTTTCTCTCCCGCAAAGGCTTCAAAAAAATCTTTTAAAGTAGAATAGATAAATTTTATTCCCGGTGTTTTAGACAGCAACTGGTCAAAGGCTTCTACTATTTTACTGAAGATAAATGAAGAAGATACATAGCCGATAAACAACACAAACCCAATTACTACCAAAAAGCCTACGCCGGGGATACTCCTGATGTTGCCTTCTTTGTCCTCCATCATCTTTGGAAAAATACTATGGATAATGTTGGGCAAAATGCCATCTATAAAACTGAAAACCGCTGTAATGGCCCAGATGGTAATAACGATAGGTGCCAGTACCAATATGCCCTGCAGGAAATACTTAAACAGTGTTTTATAATCGAAAGGACTTCTCATAAATTCAATTTTATAGCCAAAGGTAGTTGATTAGGCAAAGCTGGTATAATATGAACAAAATGTTACCAATGGCAAATAAATAGGATGGAAACTTTGGCAACTACAAAAGTTTCCTTAGTTTTGTGGCCGATTATGGCAGAAACAGATACCGCAATACGAATAAAACAAAAAGCCCACGACCTGGTGATGCAATACGGTTTACGCAGTGTAAGCATGGATGATATTGCAGGCGGTTTGGGAATTAGTAAAAAAACGATCTACCATTATTTTGCAGATAAAGATGAGTTGGTGGAAGCCGTTATTAAAGAGAAGATAGCAGAAAGTGAAGACACCTGTTTACAAGACAAGCACATTGCCAAAGATGCTATTCACGAGGTTTTTTTAGCGATGGAAAAAGTGCAGGAAATGTTTGAAAAGATGAACCCTTCCGTTATTTATGAAATGGAAAAATTTCATCCCAAAGCATACGCTGTATTTCACCAGCATAAATATAATTTTCTATACCAGGTTTTAAAAGAGAACATTACACGGGGCATACAAGAAGAATTGTACCGGGATGATTTTAATATTGAAGTACTGATAAAAGCCAGGCTGGAAACCATGTTGCTGGCATTTAACCAACAAATTTTCCCAAAGATCAAGTACAGTTTACTGGAAGTGGAGATACAACTAACCGAACATTTTTTGTTTGGCATTGCATCATTGAAAGGCCACAAGCTTATTTTAAAATACAAACAGGACAGAATAAAAAAGAACAGTAATGACACAAAGAAATAACATGATGAGATCAACGGTAATTTGTACTTTTTTTAGCTGCTTATTTTTTAGCAACAATAGCATAGCGCAAACAGTCAACAGCTTTTCGCTGCAGCAGGCGGTTGACTATGGATCAAAAAATTCGGTACAGGTTAGAAATGCATTGCTGGATGTGTTGATACAAAAGCAAATAAACAGGGGCGTTACAGCAAGTGCTTTACCACAACTGGTGGCCAACGGTGGTTTTACTGATTACCTGGATATACCAACTAACCTGTTGCCGGGTGAATTGGCAGGTCAGCCGGCCGGAACTTTTATACCGGTTCAATTTGGTACAAAGTACAATGCCAATGGCGGTATTACACTAAATCAAACTTTATTTGACGGCCAGGTATTTGTTGGCCTGCAGGCAAAAAAAACAGTGCTGGATGCAAGACAAAAAGCCGCTGATGTTACCATTGAAAACATCAAAGTAAACATCTATAAAATATACTATCAACTGGTAGTTGGCAAAACACAAATTGAATTGCTGGATGCCAATATTGCACGCCTTGATAAATTAAACCATGACACTAAAATCATTTATGAAAATGGTTTTGCAGAAAAGGTCGACGTTGACAAGCTCACCGTACA
>CAXTPJ010000122.1:0-7730 GCA_964245855.1 uncultured Ferruginibacter sp.
AAATGCAGTAATTGCTGCAAAAAAGTGCCGGCACCACTGCCCTGGAGCATTGTTTCTCCCGCTATTTACTAATCTTCTGCTGTATTTAATTTTATTTTTGGTGTAACTTATTGTTTACCCGTGCGTATAACTGTTGTTATTTAACCTTTATTATCAAATAATCAGCGCCAAAAGCTGTATGACTGAGAGAGAATATAATCAATGCGTAACTATGTATGCAGATAATGTGTACCGCTTTATACTCAAAAATTTGAGGCATGAAGAGGATGCAAAAGATGTTGTGCAGGGGGCTTTTGAAAAACTGTGGATCAACCGGGAAACGGTGATCAATGAAAAATGCAAGAGCTTTTTGTTTACGGTGGCCTACAACCAGATGATCGACCATATCCGCAAACACAAGCGGGTTATTTTAAAAGATGGTTTTTCAGAAGAATCAAAAACCAGTAACCGCCAGCAACATGATTCTAAAAAAGTATTGTACGAAGCGCTGAACCGGTTGAATGAAACACAACGCAGCCTGGTAATGCTGAAAGATTATGAAGGTTATAATTATGAGGAGATTGGACAGATAACAGGGTTAAATGAAAGCCAGGTGAAAGTATATCTACACAGGGCAAGGTTACAGTTGAGAGAGTATATTGTAAAACCAGAGAATATTATTTAAACGTATCAAACCTTTGAAAAAGTTTTAATGAACATCAACAGAAAAAATTACGAGGAATATTTTTTACTGTATGCAGACAATGAATTGGCTGCTGCGGATAGAGATATGGTAGAAGCTTTTCTGGCTACCAACCCAGACCTGCAGGAAGAAATGCAGATGCTGCAGGAGGCCGTACTGATGCCCGAGCCGATTATGTTTGAAGACAAAGAAAGCTTATTGAAACCACAACCGATTGATGCTGCCATCCAGCAACAATTGATATTGTTACTGGATAATGAGCTGGCTGGCGCCGATAAAAGAAATATTGAATCGCTTATAAAAAACAATGAAGTTATCGGTAAAGAATGGCAGCTTTTACAGCAAACCAAATTAGCTGCTGCTGATAAAATTATTTTTGCCAACAAAGATTTACTGTATAAAAAAGAAGAAGGCCGTGTAATTCCATTTGGCTGGAGAAGAGTTGCAGCGGCTGCTTTGCTGATTGGTTTTGGGATATGGGGTACGGTTAGCTATATGAATAATAAAACGGGCAGCGTTTCACCCGGAAGTATTGTTAAGTCGGGAGATAAAAAACTTACGGATAAACCTGCAAACATTCTTACTCCGCAGGTTATGACTGCTGATACCGACACACAACAAGAGGCTATTGCTGCAGACACCAAACAGGATAAAAACAACAACATTACCATTACACCGGTAATAAATAATAACGCTCAGGATAAAATTGCACCGGTTAAGAATAAAATTGATCAACAAAAAAATGAAATAGCTGCGCAGGATAACAATAATGACACACCTGGAGGCGATTTGCAAAATCTTAACAACCCAACCCGTAACAAAACAGATTTAGCAAACGTACCACTTCATAAGAAAGAAATTGGCAACGGGAAAGCCACGATTGATCCGGCAGAAATCAATAATCCTCCAATTAATGAAGTTGCGGTAAATACAACATCTGCAGATGACAACAATGCTGTTTACGCAAGTTTTGATATGGACGAAGATGATAACAAACCCAGGAAAACAAAGATCGGCGGCTTCTTTAAAAAAGTAAAAAGAGTGCTGGAAAGAAAAGCCAACATTGGTACCGGTGGCGGCGACAATATAAAAATTGCCAACATGTCTTTTGCAATGCATTAATTCTTTACAGCTTACCAAAGCTAAAGGCATTCACCATCAACTATCATCACAAAAAATAATTTATGAAACAGCTATTTACATTAATGGCGCTGGTATTGTATTGCGCCGGTGCAACCGCTCAAACAGAGCCTAAAAAAGACAGTATCCGGGTGGGCAATATGATCATTATTACCAACGGCAGTAAACCGGCACAACAGGATGACACGGATAAAAAAGCAGCATCTGCATCCAATCCTTCCAAACCGGGAGACAGCATACGGGTAGGCAATATGATCATTGTAAACAACGGCGAAAAGAACAGCGAAGAAAATCGTGACCATTACGAAGAAAACTATGAAGGCAGCAACAGAAGAAAAAGATCGAACGTAAGTACCAACTGGATTATACTGGATCTTGGCTTTGCCAATTTTTCCGATAAAACAAACTATGCCAACACTGGTGGTTACCTGTACAACAGGCCGGGTGCTGCTCCATTGGGTGCCAACGACTTTAACCTGAACGTTGGCAAAAGCATCGATGTAAACATCTGGCTCTTCATGCAAAAACTGAACCTCATCGATCATCACCTGAATTTAAAATATGGTTTGGGTATCGAACTGAATAACTACCGTTACAATTCATCTGTCAGTTATTTAAAAGAAAACCCTTTTGTGTCAGGTGTAACACCTTCGCCGGTTATTATCAGGGATTCCATTTCTTTTAAAAAGAACAAGCTGGCAACCGATTATGTAACCGTTCCTTTTATGCTGAACTATAGCAGCAACCCCGAACACAATAACCGTGGATTCAGTATCAGTTTGGGTGTTAGCGCCGGTTATCTTTACAGCAGCCGTAACAAACAGGTAAGCGACCAGCGTGGTAAAAAGGTTAACAATGGTGGCTTTGATATTGAGCAGTTTAAGTTTTCTTATGTGGGAGAAATTGGCTTAGGGCCGGTTCGTTTATACGGCTCCTATTCTCCTAAAAGTATTTATAAAACAGGCCTGGACATGCGCCCTTACAACTTAGGCATACGCCTGAGTAACTGGTAAAAAACCTGGGGCAGTAAAAAGGTGAAGCCATTTAAACTGGCTTCACCTTTTTTTATTTATGGTTTTAAAGAAGAATATTTTTTTATTGAATGTCTTCTTTTGTTAAGCTTTTTTAAATTAGTTGAAATATTTTCGCATGGCACAACGTTTGTTTTGTGCGTTTCCATAATTTTCTTACATGAAAAAATCTGTTTTGTATTCTTTCGCCGGCATTGTTTCCCTTTTTGCATTACTGTCTTTTACGCTGCCTGGTAAAAATCCAAAGCGTTCTGCAAAAAAAAATATCACTGCAAGAAAAAAAGCTGCTGTAAAAAAAGCCGACAATCCTTATTACATCATTGTTGATAAGAGTGATTATGAATTGAAAGTATATGATGAAGAAGGATGGTATGCCACTTACCCGATCGTTTTTGGCAGTAAAGATTTAGGCGACAAAATGAAAGAGGGCGACCGCAAAACACCCAATGGAAAATTTAAAGTTATCCTTAAAAAAATCCATCCTAAATGGGGGCCAGAATTATTACTCGATTATCCTTTGCCAGAAAATGTTCAGCTTTTCAACGAAAGAAAAAGAACAGGCATCATTCCTAAAACTGCTAAAATCGGCAATGGCATCGCCATCCATGCAACACGCCCGGAAGAAGAATGGGCAGTAGATAATTTTTACAACTGGACCGATGGTTGCGTTTCTGTAAAATACACAGAAATGAAAGACCTGTTCAGCTACATTCCTGTAGGAACACCGGTTACAATACAGCCGTGATCCCCATCCCTAAAGGAGAGTTATACAATAGAATGCGTTTTTCGCAGGCAGTTATCATATTATTTTGCAGAAAAAGACTCACAATTTACGCTTGTCAAATTCAGAAAAAACGCTTGCACCAGAATGCTCCAAATCCCCCTTTAGGGGACAGGGCTAAATATTAAACTACCATCTCCATAACTTAAAAACCGGAAATCATTTTGCAATGCATGGTTGTAAATTGTTTTCCATTCATCGCCAATTGCGGCAGCAACCAGCAACAATAAAGTAGATTGGGGCTGATGAAAATTGGTGATAATGGCCTTGGCAACTTTGTATTGATAACCGGGTGCAATTAAAATTTGGGTTGAGGTAAAAATGCTGTCTGTGTTATTTTTTTTCATCCAGGTTTGTAATGCAAGCAATGCTTTGTTGGTGGAGTAGCTTGTTTCACTCAATGGTGATTCATATACATCCCATTGTTTAATCCCAATATCAGTTGGCTGAATGTTTGGATTCAACATTACTTTTACTCCCATCCAGTATAAACTTTCAATGGTACGCAATGAAGTAGTGCCAACAGCAACAATCCCATTATCAATATTACTGATCAATTGGCTGATTGTTTCAATGCTTACATCAATCCATTCGCTGTGCATTTCATGATCCTGTAAAGCAGCAGCTTTTACCGGTTTAAATGTTCCGGCACCAACATGGAGCGTTACATAAGCTTTATTGATGCTTTTTTCAGCAAGGCTATCAAAGATATGCTGTGTAAAATGCAACCCTGCCGTTGGCGCTGCCACGCTGCCTTCCTGTTTGGCGTAAATGGTTTGATAGCGTTCTTTGTCTGCATCATCAACCCTTCTTTTTATGTAAGGTGGCAAGGGCATATCACCAAACAAACCGAGTATTTCTGCCAGGGTATAACCAGCCGGTTGCCATGATAATTCTACAACATAAGCATCGGGCAGTTTTTCAATTAACGCAGCCTGCAATTGAATGGTTTCCTTTTCAAAAATGGTTTCTTTTATCAAAGGCCCGCCTTTCCATTTACTGGCACCGCCGATCATACACTTCCATTTTACCCTGGCTTTTTTAGCCATGATCACATTGTATTCATTTACTTCTTCATAAGGTTCAAGACAAAATATTTCTATCAGCCCACCGGTAGGCTTTTGAAAAACGATCCTTGCCTGTATCACTTTTGTATTGTTAAAAACGAGTAAACTGCTGGCAGGAATATGCCCCGCAATATTGCGGTACACATCTTCTGTGATGGTTCCATTTTTATATACCAGCAGTTTAGAAGCATCCCTGTCGGCCAAAGGAAATGCTGCAATTTTTTCGTCCGGTAAATCGTAGGTGAAATCCTGTATTGAAATATCTTTTGGATGCATTGTTATTGATTTAAAAAACTTCCCACTGCAGCCATCCATTTGGTATGCTCTTTATCGCACAACGACTCGTGGCCTGCAGTTTCGTAAACTACCAGTTCTTTTTTTCCGGGCAGGTTATTATAAATGGTGTCGGTTTCTGTCTGCGTTACCCTTGCATCATGGCGGCCCCATTGCAGCAAAACCGGCGTGGTTATCTTTTTTGCAAATTCAGCCGGCTTCATGCCAAAAGCCCAAAAGCCATGGAGTGTGCCGCCCCAGAAAGTGATGAGTGTTGCCAATGGTTCACCCGGCAAACCCATCATTTTTATCCTGCCTTCTGCGGCCTGGACAATAGATCCAAAAGGCATTTCCAAAATTACTTTTGTTGGTTGCAGGCTGTAATCATTCATGGCTTTGCTGATGGCTGCAGCGCCCATAGAAATGCCCCATAAAATAATGTTCTTTTCTCCTTGTCGTGCTATATAATCATACGCCAGTTTCACATCTTCGCTTTCATAAAAACCAATCGTACAGGTGTTGCCACCGCTGCTGCCATGCGCCCTAAAGTCGAGTAAAAAAGTATTATACCCTAATTCACGAAAACCTGCAGCCTCATCCATCACGGCTGATTTTTTTGATCCGTGGCCATGAAACAATATAACGGTACCTTTTACCGGCACAGCCCTTTTAATATACCAGCCCTGCAAAGGAATGCTGTCGCCGGTATTGATCACTACGGTTTCAACACCAGCGCCGGGTTGTATGTTGGTGCCTTTTACTGCATTGATACCAAAGCAAATATCTTTCATTTTGTCCCAACCCGACTGCTCTTCTTTCGGTTTAATTACCACTTGCCCCTGGTCGTAAAAATGGGTGAATTTATATGCATGAAATGCAGTAATAATGTTTACCAGGATAAATAAAAAGAGGATTGTTTTGAAAAGGGTCTTGATGAATTTTTTCATATTGCAGGCGGCTTTGTATATAAAAATAGTTTTTAGTATCGAAGGTTAAACAGGATTGCTGTAACGATGGCTGAAATGTACCAGATTAAGCTGTTGTAAAATAAAGTTACCATGAAAAACTGGAGATAAACGGAGCGTCGCCAATGCTGCCGCCATGAAATACAACTGATGATAAACCAATGATATTTTTATGTTTATTATCAAACTGCTGCAATAGATTATACTGCTGCTTTATTTTTTGCCCGCAACAATGTTTTCAATTTTCCGGCAAAGCGTTTTACTTCTTCATCAGTAAAAAATAACCCATACTGGATAATGTAGGTCAATGACATACCATAAATCATGAAAAACGCATAAATACCTAAGTGCATGACAAGGCCTGTAATTAACATGATGTTCCTGCTCCGGCCATGCTTCCATACCAGGAAAGGAAAAATTGATTCAAACAATATGGTGCCATACGTTACCGTGTATATCAATAGTTTCGGAAAAAATATGGTATGGTCTTTTGCAAAAATTGAATAGCGTGGATCATTCAAAAAATAATGAATGGCAGTACCGCTTTGCCAATATGGATCATTTACTTTAAACAATGCCGCCATAAAATAACCGAAGCACAGGTTGATCATAATGCCGTAAGCTGCCAGGTTGCTCAACAGGTTACAGAAGCGCTCTTGCTGTAATGGCAGCACTTTCTGTTTGAATAAAGTAAGGTGTGAAAATGAATTGGCAAAGCACAGGTAAAAAACCAGCAGCAGTGCCATTTTATCTCCACCATTTAATGCGTCTTTGTTCAAATGATACAAAAGCGTTAGCGCAATAAAAAGCAGCACAGCAACAATGTTCCTGCCAACGCCCAATATGTTCAGCACCAAAAAAACAATACAACTGTAAACAATCAGCAGGTAATGCGCTTGTAGAAAAACTGCCTTAATGTGAAAAAAAATGAATGTGTTGGAAATCCTGACCGGCAAAAAACTGTTAGGGCTATACAACATTTCAAATGCCGGCCAACGAAAGTAAATTTCTTTCAAAAACCAGCAGCAAACAGCAATGCGCAGCACCGCCAGGTAATAAGCCTTTCGGTTGCTTTGTTGTAAGCGGGCGATTATTTTTAGTAAACCTGGCAACAGTTAAAAAGATTGATAGTTTGATGTAAAAACGATTTGCGTATTTTCTTTGCCGGCGGCACCTGGTGGGCGTGTCTGCGGAGCAATAAAATCATACCTTAATATCAACTGGAATTCTTTTGCTGTTGTATCCCGTTTTTTTTGCTGCATGAAATACCTGGCATAATTGTTTAAATTTTTTAACGCCCCTTGCTGTTTTTCCTTTTGTACTAAAACCGAGCTTTTAATCATGTAGAAACTGTCTGGTTGAGCTGGAAATACCTTTTCAATAATTTTTCTTTGGGCAATCAATTGTGTTTCCAGTTCATTCGTATTTTTAAATACCAGTACATCCATTGCATCCTCATAATTATTAAAAGGCGCCGCTTGTCTCTTTTCTGCCAATAAATGTTTAAACAGGGCGATGGTATCTGTTTGTTGCGGTGCTGATCGATCTCTTACAACCAAAAATAACTCCCGGTTATAAATACTTGTATGATCAAATAACCGCCATCCCTGGTGAATAAATGAATTGTACAGATAGGTTTGCCTGGGCGTAATAACAATCATTTGTTTTGGGAAAAAAAAAGCAATGATGGTGAACAACCAATAATAGGCAAATGCAATTACCGCAGCGCAGGAAAGCCATTTGTAAGCAATGGGATATTTATTTTGGGCAGTTGGTTGCATTGCATCAAAA
>CAXTPJ010000123.1:0-7730 GCA_964245855.1 uncultured Ferruginibacter sp.
GGATGTTGAACAAGCGCCCAACTATACTTTTGTAAAAGGCGATATCACAGACGCAGCATTACTGAAAGAATTATTCGATATACACCAGTTTACAGCCGTATTACATTGTGCTGCCGAAAGCCATGTAGACAGGAGCATTACCGATCCATTGGCATTTATCACTACGAATGTTGTTGGTACGGCCACTTTGTTACATGCCGCCAAACAGCAATGGCAGGGCAATTACGAAGGGAAAATTTTCTACCATATCAGTACGGATGAAGTATATGGTTCTTTAGGAGATACCGGTTTTTTCACAGAAGAAACCGCTTACGATCCCCGCAGCCCTTATTCGGCATCCAAAGCATCCAGTGATCATATTGTGAGGGCGTTTTACCATACCTATCACCTGCCGGTTAAAATATCTAACTGCAGTAATAATTATGGCCCGTTTCATTTCCCGGAAAAATTAATTCCGCTTTGCATTCATAACATTATCAGCAATAAACCACTGCCCATTTACGGCAAAGGTGAAAACATCCGTGACTGGTTGTATGTAGAAGACCATGTAAGGGCAATAGATGTAATTTTTCATACCGGAAAAATTGGAGAAACCTATAATATCGGCGGCCACAACGAATGGACCAATCTTAACCTGGTGAAAGAATTGTGCAGGCAGATGGATGAAAAACTGGGCAGGGAAAATGGAGCATCTGAACAGCTCATCACCTATGTAAAAGACAGGGCTGGCCACGATTTGCGTTATGCGATTGATGCTACCAAACTAAAAGACGAACTGGGCTGGACGCCCTCTTTACAATTTGAAGAAGGCATTTCCAAAACGATTGACTGGTACCTGAACAATACCGAATGGCTAAACCATGTAACCAGCGGAAACTACCAGCGGTATTATGAGGAGCAGTATGAGAAGAGATGACGAAAACGGTTGAATGTTGTTGAAGATGGTTTAAAAATGGTTTACTGTTGATGAAAACACCATTTTATTGATCCGGCATTTCACCTTCTTTATACTTCATCAATTTTGTCAGTATGGAATATAAATTTTCTTTTGAAAAACTGGAAGTGTGGCAAATTGCAAGATTATTGGTTGTTGATGTTTACAGCATAACGCAACGGTTTCCTGATGCTGAACGATTTGGTTTAACCAATCAATTAAGAAGAGCGGCAAATTCTGTTTGTGCAAACCTTGCAGAAGGCGGAACAAGAATTTCATCAAAAGAACAAGCTCATTTTACATCAATAGCTTATGGAAGCCTGATAGAAGTATTAAACCATTTTATCATTGCTCATGACCTTGCTTTTTTAGACGAAGAAAAATTGACCAAATTGAGAGGTAAAATTCAACCACTATCTATAAAAATAAATAACCTTCGCAGTACGCAATTGTCACTAATTAATAAACTAAAAATGATTGTTTATTTTTTATTCATTTAGATATAAATAAGAAACTGTTTGAGATAATTGAATACTTCGAATTATAAAGGAAAAGCTCAACAACCAACTATAGTAAAAGAGTGCGACGCCAATGAAGTTCATTAGCGTTCCTGAAGCTCACAACAAAATCAAATTATAATTCAAACAACTCCTAAATCTAACGAGCTAACTTAAACTACATTCAACCACATTAAACCATCTTCAACTAATATTCAATGAAAGGCATCATCCTCGCAGGCGGCAGTGGCACCCGGTTATATCCCATCACCATGGGTATCAGCAAACAATTAATGCCCATTTATGATAAACCGATGATCTATTATCCCCTGTGTACGCTAATGCTGGCAGGAATCAATGAAATACTGATCATCACTACACCGGATGATCAAAGCCAGTTCATGCGGTTATTGGGCAACGGATCGCAATGGGGTTGCCGGATTGAATATGCCAAGCAGGAAGTACCCAACGGACTGGCCCAGGCATTTGTGATAGGTGAAAAATTTATCGGCAAAGACAGTGTAGCCTTAGTACTGGGCGATAATATTTTTTATGGATCGGGTTTCAGCAATTTGCTGCAATCATCAGTTGACCCGGACGGTGCTGTTATTTTTGCTTACCTGGTGAGCGATCCTGAAAGATATGGCGTAGTAGAATTTGATGACGATTTTACTGCCCTGAGCATTGAAGAGAAACCCATCACTCCAAAAAGTAATTATGCCGTACCCGGATTATACTTTTATAACAACGAAGTAGTAGAAATTGCCAAAAATATTCCTGCCAGTCCAAGGGGCGAATATGAAATTACCGACGTTAATAAAACCTACCTGCAAAATAAAAAGCTCAAAGTTGGCGTTTTAAACAGGGGATTCGCCTGGTTAGACACAGGTACCTTTGAATCGCTGAGCGATGCTACAGAATATGTAAGGGTAATAGAAAAGAGGCAGGGCTTAAAAATTGGCTGCCCTGAAGAGATAGCCTGGAGGATGGGTTTTATTACCAAAGAACAGTTACTGGCTGAAGCTGAAAAGCTGAAGAAAAGCGGATACGGCGAATATTTGAAGCGAATTGCCCGATAATCGCTAACGTTCAAATACCGGTCATTGCTAATGGACATCCAGTTAATCAATCCATTTACAAAAAATCTGCTTTCACAAGCTGCCGATGGGCTGATGGAAAATTATGCCCTCATTTTTCCCAAAAAAAATGGTGCTTACCGCATTGTGGAAGACAATAACTACACCGCTAACTTCGGTTACCAGTGGAATAAATTTGTCGGCACCCAGGTAGATAAAGCCAGTAACCTTGAAATGAGCAAGACCCGATTTTTTGCAGAAACAGGTTGGGATAAAGAAGACCTGACCGGCAAAAATGTATTGGAAGTTGGTTCAGGAGCAGGCCGTTTTACACAAATCATTTTAGATCATACCAACGCTAATTTATTCAGCGTAGATTATAGCAATGCGGTGGAAGCCAATTATAAAAATAATGGACTGCATTCCCGCTTGCAACTCTTCCAGGCAAGTATTTATGAAATGCCTTTTGCAAAAGCACAATTTGATAAAGTGCTTTGTATTGGCGTGCTGCAGCATACGCCCGATTTTGAGCAATCTGTAAAAGCATTGATTGAAATGGCCAAACCCGGCGCAGAAGTGGTAGTGGATTTTTATGGCGTTAATGGCTGGTGGACGAAGTTGCATGCAAAATACATGTACCGCCGTTTTACCAAAAAAATGAGCCATGAAAAGTTGTATAACCTAATTGAAAAAAATATCGACTGGATGATACAATCCAGCCTGTTCTTTTCTAAAATCGGGTTGGGCAAAATATTCAACCGTTTCATTCCAATTTGTGATATTGATGGCACTTTGCCTGCATCATTGACCTATCCTCAATTACGGGAGCTTTGTGTGCTCGACACTTTTGATATGTTCTCTCCTGAATACGATAATCCGCAAACCATCCAGACCGTTTCTAACTGGTTTAAAAAATATGGTATGGAAGAAGTAAAAGGAGAAAAAATAAAATACGATAACTGCGTTGCATCTGTTGTAAAAGGCATCAGGAAATAATTTGATGTATACAGCGTTATACTTATAAATTCAATTCCATAAAAATGAAACTGGCCAAATCATTCAGCATTTATACGGTGGCCTCATTTTTTAACAAGGGAATGATGGCGATACTCGCCTTCTTTTTATCCAATTATATTTTACCGGCAGAAAATGGAATGTTGTCTTTATACAACATTTTCATCGCATTTACCTTACCCTTTGTAATCATGGGTATGCCTGCATCTTTGGTGATGGCGCATACCAAACTGGATAGCAAAGAATACAAGATATTCTTTAGTTCTTCGCTGGTATTATCCACCGCCTGTTTTCTTATTCTGCTGATCGTATTTTTAGTGATGGGTAGGTTTATCACCGGCGTAATTGCAGTACCATTCAGGCTTTTACTAATTGGTTTGATCTACACGTATTTCAATTTATTCCAGGAAAACATCCTGGCATATTTGCGTACACTCAATAAGCCATTGCATTTTTTACTGCTTTCTGCCGCAAAAGATCTGGCAGAAATTGGTTTGGTTATTTTACTCGTTATTGTTTGGCACAAAGGTGCCGAAGGACGCATTTTTGCTGCTGCCATTGCCGGCGGCATCATCTTTATTTATGGCGCTTTGTATTTTGACCGCCAGGGATTTATTCATTTACGCATCAGCAAACAATATGTAAAAGAAGAATTTCATTTCGGTTTATCACAGGTGTTCTTCCTGTTCAATGTGTTTGTATTGAACGGTACCGATAAATTTTTGATCCATCATTTTTACCCGGAAGATGCTGCCGGGTTGGGCGTATATTTTATGTCTACCCAATTTGCATTTGTGATCAACGTGGTGGTGAGCGCATTTTTCTTTTCGTATCAACCCATTTTGTATAAATTCCTCGCCGATTTTACGGAAGAAAATAAATACAAAGTGCTGAAGATAAAATACCTGTTTTCAGGGTTCTTACTGGCCTGCACTGTTTTACTCAGTGCATGTATCCCATCCATTTATCAATTGTTCATTAACCATCAATACAAACCCGGCATACCGTTCGTTGTATGGAATGCCTTTGGTTACTTTTTCTGGGGTTTATATGCTTTGATGCTGGGCTTTCTTTATTACTACAAAAAAAATAAACTGGTGATTGCCTTATCGGTTTTTAGTTCAATTGTTTGCATTGCCTCCAATTATTTCTTCATTCAGGCGTTAGGTGTACAGGGTGCAGCCTATGCCAACCTGTTAACGTATTTCATACTGTTTGCAACTGCATTCATCATCATCAACCGGGAGTGCAACCTGCAAATGCCCTGGTTAAAATGGAAAAAGATATTTGCCTAAATTAAATTATTGATCATGACTAATCCACTCAGCCCGATCACACAAAAAAGCAGCACTGTAAAAACAGATACTTACTCAAATACTGATATCACTGCATTGTACCAGCAGCAACTGGGCATGGATGTATCGAAATTTTTACCAGGCGATGGAAATTTTTCGTTGTACCAATGTACCGATACCGGTTATCGTTTTTATTATCCAAAAGGAATGGATGGTGATGGCAACTTTTATGCAGCATTGCAGCAAAAGCTGGCTGATGGCTATTATCACGACTGGAAGTTTGAATATCAACTGGCGTATGATACAGTGAAGGCAGGAGACAAAGTGCTGGACATTGGCTGCGGCGTAGGTAATTTTTTATCAAGGGCTGCTGATAAAGCGGGCGAAGTTTGTGGTTTGGAACTGAATGCAGATGCAGCAGCAGCCGGCAGAAAAAAAGGATTGATCATTTACGATGAGCTGATTGGCGACCATGCTGCAAAGAAGGAAGGATACTATGATGTAGTTTGTATGTTCCAGGTATTGGAGCATATTTATGACATCAAAACATTTTTGGATGACTCCATCAAGGCTTTGAAAAAAGGCGGCAAACTGGTGATTGGCGTACCGAATAATGAGCCCTACTTCTTAGGCTATGATAAATATTGCACACTCAATTTACCACCGCATCACATGGGGCTTTGGAACAGGAAAGTGTTTGAAAGACTAGCGCCATTGTTTAATTTATCCATTGATAAAGTGATATACGATGTAAAAGGAAATGTAAAAACACATGCTTACCTGCATGCAAAATATTTGCTCAACATTAAATCGATCGGCGGGCAACATTCTGCAATTGAAAAAGCAAAAATGATGGCGATGGGCTGCGTTACTTTGCCGATTGCCATTTCAAAAAAAATAACCAATCAGATCAACGGGTCGCACATTGCGGTGGTGTTTACTAAAAACTAATGAAGCAAACAATTCTTCATATCATCGATAATCTTGGCCGTGGTGGCGCCGAAACAATGCTGGTAACAGTTGTAAAGCAGTTAAGCGAATACAACAACATCATTGTAACCCTTTACCCGGAAAATAAATTCGGTAACGAAGTACAATGTGACCAATTGCATTGCTTAAACCTGCGTTCGCCGCTGATGATCGCTGTTGCTGCAATGCAATTAAGGAAGATCATTAAAGACAATAATGTTAGCATTGTACACAGCCATTTGTTTTGGAGTACGGTGGTGGCAAGATTGGGCGTACCAAAAAAAGTGCAACTGGTAACGACCATTCATGCCTTCGTGGCTTCTTCGTTTGAATACCGTCCATGGCGAATGAGGATGATTGAAAAGCTGACATATAAAATAAGAAAGAGTACCATTGTTGCTGTCGCAAAAGGCGCACTGGATGAATATTTTACCTTCATCAATATTAAACCTCACAACGCTTATCACCTGCATACATTTGTTGACACCAGCGTTTTTAATACATCTGTTCAGAAAGAAAAAAAAGACAGTCCAACTTTTAAGTTGATAACAGTAGGTAATTTAAAAGAGCAAAAGAACCATCGCTTTTTGCTGGAAGCTTTTAAATTATTGAAAGATGAAAATATTACGCTGGATATTTATGGCAGCGGCAACCTGCAGGAGGAATTACAGCAAACCATCGACGAGCATACATTAAAAGTTACACTCAAAGGGCAGGTATCAAATATACAGCAGGAGATTGGCCAGTATGACCTTTTCATCATGTCGTCTTTATACGAAGGGTTTGCACTCAGCGTATTGGAAGCAATGGCATTGGGCATGCCGCTGTTGTTATCCAATATCAATTCATTTAAGGAGCAGTGTGATGATACGGCCAGCTATTACAACCTGAACGACCTGGATGATTTTTCCTCCCGGTTACTGGCATTAAAAAACAACCGTCAGGAGTTACAGTTTTTAAGCATGGCCGGCAAACAAAGGGTATTGCAAAACTTTACACTACCAAAGCATATCCACCAGTTAAAAGAAATTTACACTACCGCACTACAGCCTCAATTGCCGCTGAGTTTTGCGAAATAATATTTGCCTATTTTCGTTTTGTTACAAACCCCAGGCACATGTGCGGCATCGCAGGTTACATCTCATTAAATAACAGCATTTCTCCCGGTCAGTTGAAGCAGGCCTCTTCCCTGATGCAGCACCGTGGGCCGGATGCAGCAGGGTTTTATTTTTCAGATGATAACAAGGTTGGTTTTGCTCACAGGCGGTTATCTATTTTAGATCTGTCACCGGCTGCCAACCAACCAATGCTGTCTGCTGATGGGCGCTATTGCATTGTATTCAATGGTGAAGTGTACAACTTTAATGAATTAAAACAGCAATTACACGACAAAGGAGCTTCATTAAAAACAACTTCTGATACAGAAGTGATCCTGGAATTGTTTATTCAAAAAGGCACAGCTTCTTTTGCCACATTGAATGGCATGTTTGCTTTTGTGATTTACGATAAGCAGGAAAACGCTGTAACGCTTTGCCGTGACCATGTGGGCATTAAACCCTTGTTTTATTATGCAGATGAAAACACGCTGGTATTTGCTTCTGAATTGAAGTCGGTTAAGCAGGTGATGAATGACCGGTTATCGGTAAACAAAAAAGCCATTCCATATTTTTTACATTTGGGTTTTATACCTGAACCTTTAACGATCTACAACAACATTTATAAATTTCCTGCTGCTCATTTTATACATGTGAAGCTGGAAAACAATTCACTGGCAAATTTTAAATCTGGTATAAAGCCGTTTTGGAAATTGCAGGATGCAGTCCAGCCAACAGTGATAAGCGATGAGGCATCAGCAAAAAAACAGTTGAATGATTTATTGTTTGATGCGGTTGAAAAACAATTGATCAGTGATGTACCGATTGGAACTTTTTTGAGTGGCGGAATT
>CAXTPJ010000124.1:0-7686 GCA_964245855.1 uncultured Ferruginibacter sp.
TGGTTCAAAAAAATATTGACCTGGCCATTACAAAATATTTTGTCTCAATCAAAAATTGTTGATGAGCAGACAATAGAAAAACTCATCAAAGAAACAGAAGATGCCATCATACCGGAATTGAGCAAGCTGGCTGCAGCATTGCTAGTGCAGGAAGACAGTGAGTATGCGGTAGATTGGTTCAATGGAAGAAGGACACCGGATGCCAATCAATTACTGACCGGATCTATTACCGGTATTGCTTTGGGCAGCGATGCAGTCACTTTATTTAGGGCCATTGTTGAATCTACCTGCTTTGGCGCCAAAGCCATTGTTGACCGGTTTGTTGAAGAAGGCATACCGGTAAAAGGATTGATCGGCTTGGGCGGTGTGGCAAGAAAATCACCTTTCATTATGCAAATGATGGCGGACGTAATGAATATGCCGATCCGCATTCACCGCTCTGAACAAACCTGCGCTTTGGGTGCTGCCATGTTTGCAGCAACAGCGGCAGGGGTTTACAACAAAGTAGAAGAAGCCATGGATGCTATGGGACAAGGCTTTGATATGGAATACATACCCAACCAGCAACTCGTTGACATCTATCAAAAAAGATACGAACAATACAAAGTGATCGGAAACTTCATTGAAGCGCAGGTTACTGCTCCCGTTGAATCCACTTTAATAACTGCATAACAATGAGTCAATACCAACATATAAAAGAAGAGGCTTACCAGGCCAATATGCAATTACCAAAATTAGGTTTGGTGCTGTTCACCTTTGGCAATGTAAGTGCTGCAGACAGGAGCCTTGGTGTATTTGCCATCAAGCCAAGCGGGGTTCCTTACGAGGAACTTTCAGTTGATAAAATGGTAATCGTAGATTTTGATGGCAATACGGTGGAGGGTTCATTGCGCCCATCTTCTGATACCAAAACCCATGCAGTATTGTATAAACATTGGGAGAAGATCAACGGCATTGTACATACGCATTCAACTTATGCAACAGCGTGGGCGCAGGCGCAAAGGGATATTCCCATTTTTGGTACTACGCATGCCGATCATATTACAGTTGATGTGCCTTGTGCCGCACCAATGGATGATGAAATGATCAAGGGTAATTATGAATATGAAACCGGCTTCCAGATCATGAATTGTTTTAAGGAGAAAGGGTTGAATTATGAAGAGGTAGAAATGATATTGGTAGGAAACCATGCACCATTTACCTGGGGTAAAACCGCTGCCAAAGCAGTGTACAACAGTGCAGTGGTAGAGCAGGTAGCGCAAATGGCTTTATTGACTGAACAGATAAATCCGGCAGCACCAAGATTAAAAGATGCATTGATAAAAAAACATTTTGAACGCAAACACGGGCCGGATAGTTATTATGGGCAACAGTAAAAAGGCATTATTAAATTGGATGTAAAATAAATAGGTAACTGAGGATCGAAGTCCACAGTAATAACAAACAAAAGCACTAAAAGTAAAATACTCCAGAAGCCCCTCTCGTTTGGAGAGGGGTTGGAGTGAGGTCAACAAACGAAAACGCTGTAAAATAAAATACTTCAAAGCCCCTCTTTACCCAAAGAGGAATTGGGGTGACATTATCAATATGAAAAAAATATTTTTTGCCATCGCCATCATGAGTTGCTGCATCACATTTGCACAACAGAAAGATTACACGTTTACTGCTGTTCCTTTTACAAATGTTCACCTCACTGATAATTTTTGGTTGCCACGTTTAAAAATCAATCACAATGTTACCATACCTGCTTCTTTTGAACGTTGTGAAAAAACAGGCAGGGTAAAGAACTTTGAAATGGCTGCAATCAAAACAGGAAAATTCTGTACCATCTTTCCTTTTGATGATACAGATATTTATAAAACCATAGAAGGCGCTTCTTTCTCTATCAGCATTTTTCCTGATAAAAAATTGGTTGCCTACATGGATTCACTCATTGCGATCGTTGGCAAGGCGCAGGAACCGGATGGTTATTTATACACCGCCCGAACCATTGATCCTGCCCATCCGCATGATTGGTCCGGCGCCATGAGATGGGAAAAAGAAAGGGAACTAAGCCATGAATTGTATAACTCGGGCCACTTGTACGAGGCCGCTGCTGCTCACTTTGCTGCAACCGGTAAACGCAACCTGTTAAACATTGCTTTAAAGAATGCAGACCTTGTTTGTTCCGTTTTTGGCCAGGATAAACTGCACATGGCGCCGGGGCATGAAGTGGTTGAAATGGGCCTGGTAAAATTATACCGGATCACAGGCAAAAAAGAATACCTGGAAACTGCAAAATATTTTATAGATGAAAGAGGGCATTACAAAGGCTATGACCCTAAGAGCCGTGACCTTTGGAAGAATGGCGCCTACTGGCAGGACGATGTGCCGGTGGTAGATCAAAAAGTTGCAGAAGGCCATGCGGTGAGGGCAGGTTATTTATATGCTGCCGTAGCTGATGTGGCGGCGTTAACCGGCGATGAGCAATTTATAAAAGCCATTGATACTATTTGGAACAATGTGGTATCAAAGAAAATGTATGTGCAGGGTGGGGCAGGCGCTATACCGGATGGAGAGCGCTATGGTGAAAATTACGAACTGCCGAATGGCACTGCTTATAATGAAACCTGTGCTGCCATTGCCAATGTGTACTGGAACCAGCGTATGTTTCAGTTGCATGGTGAGGCCAAATACATTGATGTGCTGGAAAAGATATTGTACAACGGTTTGATATCAGGCGTTGGATTGGATGGTAAATCGTTTTTTTACACCAATGCCATGCAGGTAAAAAATCATTTTCGCCATGGAAGCCTGGAGCAGGAAAGGTCTGGCTGGTTTGATTGTTCCTGCTGCCCTACCAATTTAACAAGGTTATTACCATCTGTTCCGGGATATGTGTATGCGCAAAAAGACAATGCCTTGTTTGTGAATTTATTTGTGAACAGTAATTCTTCTGTAACAATCGGGAGCAACGCAATTGATATTGAACAGCAAAATAATTATCCATGGAATGGCGACCTAAAATTTATTGTATCTCCCAAAAAAGGCCCGCAGGCTTTTGATATGAAAGTCCGCATTCCGGGCTGGGCTTTAAATGAAGCCATTCCTTCTGATCTGTATGCTTTCGCATCAACACTTGCCGGTAAAATAGCGATCACAGTCAATGGAACTGCGGTAGATTATACCATGGAAAATGGCTATGTCGTAATAAAAAGAACGTGGAAGAAAAATGATGTTATAGAAGTAAACCTGCCGATGGAAATACGCAGGGTAAAGGCCAATGAAAAATTAAAAGAAGATACCGGCAAAGTAGCGCTGCAAAGGGGCCCGCTGATGTATTGTGCAGAATGGCCGGATAATAACGGCAACGTATCAACGATTGTGCTGCCTGCAGCAACTGCTTTTACAACAGAGTACGAACCAACCCTGCTGAATGGTATTACGGTATTAAAATCCAGCGTAAATAAATTTTTGGTAGCCGATAATAAAGTAACCACGGTAACAGAACCGTTTGTGGCCATTCCTTATTATGCCTGGGCCAACAGGGGCAAAGGAGAAATGATGCTGTGGTTTCCGGAGCGGGTGGGAGCGGTGGAGGTGATTGCGCAGTAGTTGAATGTGGTTGAAGATTGTTTAAAATAGTTTAAGGTGGAGGGTTAAGAATTGTTGCGGGTTGCGGGTTTAGAAAGTTTAGTAGTTGAGATGTTTAACGTTTAGAAAGTTTAGGGCAAATAGTCGAGTTGAATTAACCCTCAACTCGTAACCCACAACTCTCAACCCGTAATTTTCTCAACCCAAAGATGCCCATTGGTTTTCAGTACAAGAGTGCGACGCAACGATGCTGACATGAAAAACAACTGCTGATAACATAATTTTTATTCAGGTTTAAAAGTATTTATAACCCCGGCGGCAACCCGGGAAAAAACAAGTAAGATGAAATCATTAAAAGAATCAGAAGTATGGTTTGTAACCGGCAGCCAGCATTTATATGGAGAAGAAACATTGCGGCAGGTAGCAGAACATTCTCAACAGATCGCAGCATCATTGAACAGTGATGAAGGCATACCGGTAACAGTGGTGTTTAAACCAACAGTGAAATCAACAGAAGAAATTTATGCGGTGTGTGCAGAAGCAAATGCTGCTGCTAAATGCATCGGCATCATTGCCTGGATGCATACTTTTTCACCGGCAAAAATGTGGATCAGCGGACTGAAAATTTTACACAAACCATTGCTGCATTTGCATACACAGTTCAATCGTGATATTCCGTGGGACAGCATTGATATGGATTTTATGAACCTGAACCAAAGCGCCCATGGCGACCGTGAGTTTGGTTTTATTATGAGCCGTATGCGCCTGAAAAGAAAAGTGGTAGTGGGCCACTGGCAGGATCCGGTTGTGATCAACCGCATCAATGTATGGACAAGGGCCGCTGCCGGCTGGAACGCATGGCAGGGTGCAAAGTTTGTGCGTTTTGGCGACAACATGCGCTACGTGGCAGTAACAGACGGGGATAAGGTAGAAGCAGAAATGAAGTTTGGTTATAGCGTAAATACGCATGGCATAGGCGACCTGGTAAAAGTGATCAGTGAAGTAACAGATGCAGATACAGACAAACTGGTGCAGGAATATTTTGATACATACGAAGTAGTGAGCAGCCTGAAAAAAGAAGGCAAACAATACCAGTCTTTGCGGGATGCTGCGAAGATAGAATTGGGCTTACAATTCTTTTTGGAAGACGGCAACTTTAAAGGTTTCAGCGATACGTTTGAAGACCTGCATGGCATGAAGCAACTGCCGGGCATTGCATCGCAACGCATGATGGCAAAGGGTTACGGCTTTGCCGGCGAAGGCGATTGGAAAACGGCGGCGCTGGTACAGGCAATGAAAGTAATGGGCACCGGCTTAAAAGGCGGCAACAGTTTTATGGAAGATTATACTTATCATTTTGATCCGGCCAATCCATTGGTATTGGGCAGCCACATGCTGGAAATTTGTCCGACCATTGCCAGCAACAAACCAAGCTGCGAAATTCATCCGCTGGGTATTGGTGGTAAAGAAGATCCGGTAAGGCTGGTGTTCAATTCCGCTGTAGGCCCGGCTATTAATGCATCGGTGATCGATATGGGCAACCGTTTTCGTTTATTGGTAAATGAAGTAGAAGCAGTTGAGCCGATCGCTGATTTGCCTAACCTGCCAGTGGCAAGGGTGCTGTGGAAACCATATCCAAACATGAACGATGGTTGTGCTGCATGGATATTGGCCGGCGGTGCACACCATACCGGGTACAGTCAAAACTTAACATCGGAACACATGGAAGATTTTGCAGAAATGGCGGGTATTGAATATGTTCGCATTGGTAAGCAAACAGATTTATACCAATTTAAGAATGAACTTCGCTGGAGTGAAGTATATTACAGGTAATTTATTAAAACCGATTGTTTAAGTTAAAAAAATCAACCACATCGCTACATGAACAAGAACCTTGCCTTGGCCGATTACATTGTATTCATTGTATATTTTATTATTGTAGCCGGCTATGGTTACAGCATTTACCGCAAACGCCAGAAAAATGAACATGATGCCAAAGCCTATTTTTTGGCAGAAGGCACACTAACGTGGTGGGCTATAGGCGCTTCGCTGATAGCTTCCAATATTTCTGCCGAACAGTTTATCGGCATGAGTGGTGAAGGGTTTTTCCTGGGCGTTGCAGTGGCGGCTTATGAGTGGATAGCAGCCATTGCGCTCATCATTGTGGCCGTATGGTTTATACCGGTATATCTTAAAAATAAGATATACACCATGCCGCAGTTTTTGAAAACGAGGTACAATGAATCTACGGCTTTGATCATGGCAGTGTTCTGGTTATTCTTATATGTATTTGTAAACCTTACTTCCATTTTATACCTCGGAGCTGTGGCCATCAACGGGCTTGCCGGCGGTGGTTATTTACATGAGATCATGTTAGGGTTGGCGGTGTTCGCCTTGTTGATTTCTTTGGGCGGAATGAAGGTGGTTGCTTACACCGATGTAATACAGGTAGCTGTATTGATCATTGGTGGTTTAGTAACAACTTATATTGCCCTCACAACAGTAAGTGAATATTTTGGTGTGGGCAAAAGTGCGCTGGCTGGTTTTAAAGTGTTGTTGAACGAAGCGCCGGAACATTTTAAAATGATCATTCCAAAACCAACGGTGGCTTCTTCGCAAAATGAAATTGATAAGTACATTACTTTTCCTGGACTGTTATCTTATGCAGCCGGTATCTGGATCATCAATCTGAATTACTGGGGTTGTAACCAATACATCACACAACGTGCGCTGGGAGCGGATTTGCAAACTGCCCGTACCGGTATCCTGTTCGCAGGTTTTTTAAAACTGATGATGCCGGTCATTGTAATGTTGCCCGGTATTGCAGCCTTCGTTTTATACAAAGGCGGCCATTTACCTCAACTGGTAGGCGGTAAAGATGGCGCCTATTCAGCCATGCTTACTTTTTTGCCAACGGGTTTAAAAGGCTTATCGGTTGCGGCACTAACGGCAGCGATTGTTGCGTCATTGGCGGGTAAAGTAAACAGCATCTCTACTATCTACACACTGGATGTTCACAAGAAATATATCCAGAAAGATTCTTCGGATAAATCGCAGGTAAACATTGGCCGCTTCGCAGTGTTTGCAGCCATGATACTGGCTGTGTTATTTACCTGGAACGACTTATTAGGAATCGGCGGCGTTGGTGGATTTACCTACATTCAAAAATATACCGGCTTCATTAGTCCGGGTGTATTTGCGATGTTCCTGTTAGGTATGTTCTGGAAAAGGACCACCGGCGCTGCTGCCATTGCAGGTTTGATCACCGGTTTTGCTTTGTCTGTTTTATTCAATGAATTTGCACCGCAATTATTTGGCAACGACACTTTCTTATACACCGCTTATGCAAACGGAAAAGGTGGTTTTGAGATACCTTTCCACATCTGTATGGGACTGTCATTTTTGTTCACCATGATTGTGATGGTTGCCATCAGTCTGGCCGGTCCTAAGATCAATCCAAAAGCATTTGAACTGGATAAAGAAATGTTCAAACTAAGCCCGTCAACAACAGTATTGATTGTACTAACGTTGCTGATCATCTTTGCACTGTATGCCAAGTTTTGGTAGAGATTGATTTTGTTACCAGCTTCAGTAATTCTATTGATCATCGTTGTGTCACTCACTTCTACAGTTGATTGTTATGGCAACTGAAGCTTAATTTAATAAAATATTGCCCATGTGATCAGCATCGTTGATTACATGGGCATTAATATTTTAACACCAATTGATTTGCAACCTTTGTATTTCATTCGTGTTAATCAGTGCATTCATGGCATAAAAATTATTAAACAAATGACCAAACAAAAAGCCTTTTTATTCGACCTCAACGGCACCATGATTGATGATATGCAGTATCATATCCTGGCCTGGCATAAAATATTCAACGATCTCGGAATCGGTATTCCTTTGGAACAAATGAAAGAAGAATGTTACGGCACCAACCCCGAGTTGCTGGAACGCATCTTTCCCGGAAAGTTTTCAGAAGAAGAAGTTGTTACACTTAGTGCTGAAAAGGAAAAACAAAACCAGGATGCCTATCAACCGCATTTGAAATTGCTGCCGGGCTTGAATAACTGTTGAGAGCAGGCCAAAAAGCACGACCTCCCAATGGCA
>CAXTPJ010000125.1:0-7677 GCA_964245855.1 uncultured Ferruginibacter sp.
ACCCGTAACTGACTTACCTCTTTAATCCAACTCAAAAATATCTTCACTTTACAAAAATGAAATCAACATTTATTTATCAATACCAATTAAATTACAGCGGCATTTATTTATTGTGATTTTTAAAACAAGCTATATGAAGCAAACCTCTTTAGTGGTTATATTGACCACGCTATTTTTTTCTCAACAATCCATTGCACAGCAGGGTGATCCCAAAGCAACCGAAGTATGGTCGCCGGAACCAAAAATTGTAACTACCGGTAAAGTAAATACGCCACCATCGGATGCAATCGTTTTATTCGATGGTACCAATTTAGATGAATGGCAATCGGTGAAAGACACTTCCAAACCTGCGGAATGGACAATCAAGAAAAAAGCGTTCACAGTAAAAAAAGGGACTGGCAATATTCAAACAAAAAGAAAGTTTACTGACTATCAACTGCACCTGGAATGGAAAATTCCATCTGACATAACAGGAGAGGGGCAGGCCCGTGGCAACAGCGGTTTATTCCTTGCGTCTACCGGCCCTGGTGATGATGGTTATGAAATGCAGATACTGGATTGTTACAATAATAAAACGTATGTGAACGGCCAGGTGGGCAGTATTTACAAACAAAAAATTCCGTTGGCCAATGCGTCGAAGGCGCCAGGCGAATGGCAGACTTATGATATTGTTTGGACAGCGCCCCGCTTTAATGAAAATGGTTCTTTAAAATCGCCTGCTCATGTTACGGCATTGCACAATGGTGTGCTGATACAAAACAGTGTAGAGTTAACTGGTGCCACCCGTTACATTGGTAAGCCAGAATACAGAGCACATGGACCGGCTTCTATTAAACTGCAGGACCATGGCGATAAAAGTGAACCGATTAGTTTCAGGAATATCTGGATAAGGGAATTGTGATCGCTTTTTGAATGTGTTTTACTTAAATAATTTCTTTCACGTCCGCCTGAATGAAATGCTTTCGGGCAGGCAAAGACTGCAAAGGCGCAAAGACGCTAAGGGATATTTTCTAGGTGATTGATTACGCAAACGACATTGATCGCTTATTTATAAAACTAACACTGCCCAATCAATTGATTGGGCAGTGTTAGTTGAAGTATGTTGTATGTAATGTTTAATAGTCGGAATAATCTGCAGCTTTCATCAGTATAGATTCCAATTTGGAAATATTGTGTTGATATTCCGGCAAAGCCGATAATTTTTTCCATTCCTCCGATGCTACAAATTGTTTCCAGTGTTCATCCCGGTCGGCCATGTTTTCAAAACAGGTCATGTACATGAGGTTGGGCTGGTGGCTGCCAATGATCACCTTTGCATAAAAAGTAGCATTGAAATTGAGCCTTGCAAACAATGGTATTTCGCCACCTTCATTAAACATGTGTACCTTATTCTGGTGAATTTTTTCTGTAGCACTTTCGTAACTGCGCAATTCATACACCCTTGTGTTTTTATCAGACCTTAGTTTTGGAACAGTAAAATAAGGCGCCATTGGAAATTGTTCCAGCAATATATTTTCCATCCTTTTGTAAGGCGGATTACTGTAAACTGCTTCCAGGTAAGCTTTTGCAGATGATGTGTATTGAGCGTCTGCCGTTATCTTGCCTGCCAATGTTGCCGCTTGTTCAAAAGATTGTAGCGGAATGATAATGTACAATTGTTTGTTGGCAGCCGTATCGTTTGCCAGCGGTTTAAAAACACCAATGTTATTGAGTTGTTGCTTGTGCAATGCAGGCAGGTAAGCCGTGTTTAAATAACCATCCAGCAAACGTTCCTGCTCAACTGTTGCAAAGTTGTAGATGGTTATTTGATAGTATCCTTTTTTATTGGCTTGTGCAAATAAACCAGCAACGGGCAACAGCAAAACCGCAATCAATATTTTTTTCATGTGTTATTTAACAGCACAGCATTACAATTCTTTTACTTTAATGTTCCTGAAATAAACGCCGTTGCCGTGGTCCTGCAACACAATTTTACCAGCCTGGAATTTTCCAAAATCAGGCATGTCTTTAAACTTGCTTCCTGCAATCAATGCTTTCCATTCATCGCTCCACAACGTGGTGTGAACAGCCTTTTCACCATTCAGGATAAAAGTTAATTCACCTTTATTGGAAATGATCTCTGCCTGGTTCCATTCACCAACCGGCTTTACCGTTTCTTTGGTAGATTTTATCAGGTCGTACAAATCGCCTGCCCGGTGTTTAATGATCTTGCCATCCGGGTGGCCGTCATTGTCCAGTACCTGCATTTCCGGGCCGGTTACAAATGGGTAGTCATATTTTTTATCTTCCTGTACATAAAACATTACACCGCTGTTACCATTCTTCGAAATTTTCCATTCCAGTTTCAGGTCAAAATCAGCCAGTGTTTTTTCATATACCAAGTCGCCACCTTCTTTTACAGTGGTATCCAACGCCAATACGCCCTCTGCTACTTTCCAGCGGGCATTGGCTTCGCCTTTATTATACGTATGCCATCCTTTGGTGCTTTTGCCATCAAATACCAATTGCCAGCCATCTTTTTTTTCTGCTGATGTAAGCGTATTATCTTTTTGTGCAATGCCTGTCATACAAAATAGGGTAGCTGCAACCGTTAGTATATGTTTCATGTAGTTATTTTTTTAGAAGTAAAATATATTTTGCCATTTTATGTGCATCTGCCTCTGAAATACCCGGATGTGCAGCCATAGGAATGGTACCCCAGTTTCCGGAGCCGCCTTTGATGATCTTTAACGCCAGCGTATCCAGTGTTGCATCGGTGTTAGGGTATTTGTTGGCTACATTCCGGTACGCCGGGCCGGTTGAGTTTTCATCAATTTTATGACAGCCCATACAGTCAGAAGCCTGTACTAAATCACGGCCTGCAATAAATGCCGGATCATCGGTAGGGTCTTTTGTTTCAGCCTTTTTTTCTGTTGAAGATTTGTCGCTTGAGCCGCTTTCGCCACCGCCGCATGCATACAGGCTTCCGGCTACCAGGAAGCAGAGGATTGTTTTTTTCATAATGCCAATATTTGTTTTTTAATCGGTGTCGTGGATTGAAAATCATTGCAGCAGAATTTAATTTCCCGGCAATGATTTTTATATAAAGCTATTATAAGATTTTAGTGCAATTTTTAATTGATCCCTAAAACCCTTTTATTGAAACCATCATCGCTTTGCGTTTGTGCAAAATCATCGAAAGCTTTTTCTGTTACCCGGATGATGTGGTTTTTGATGAATTCGGCGCCTTCTTTTGCACCATCTTCCGGGTGCTTGATACAGCATTCCCATTCCATTACTGCCCAGCCTTTAAAGCCATACTGCGTTAGTTTGCTAAAGATAGTTTTAAAATCTATTTGCCCGTCACCCGGACTGCGGTACCTGCCTGCACGGTTGAGCCAGCTTTGGTATCCACCAAATGTTCCCTGTTTGCCGGTAGCATTAAACTCCGCATCTTTTACATGAAAAGCACGGATGCGTTCATGATAAAAATCGATGTATTGAATGTAGTCCAACTGCTGCAATACAAAGTGCGATGGATCATATAATAAGCAGGCCCTTGCATGATTATTTACTTTCTCCAAAAACATTTCGTAGGTGATGCCATCAAACAAATCTTCCCCCGGGTGAATTTCATAACAGGCATCCACGCCGCAGCTATCAAAATAATCCAGCAGCGGCAACCACCGGTTGGCCAGTTCTGTAAAGCCGGTTTCTACCAAACCAGCAGGGCGTTGTGGCCATGGATGAAACGTATGCCACAATAAAGAGCCGCTAAAAGTTGGCAGCGATGTCAGGCCCAAATGCTGCGAAGCTTTGGCGGCATACTGCAATTGCTGAATAGCCCATTCCCTTCTTGCCTTATCGTTGCCATGTACTTCTTTTGGTGCAAACGCATCAAACAGTTCGTTGTATGCCGGGTGTACTGCCACCAACTGTCCCTGTAAATGCGTACTCAGTTCAGTAATTTCTAATCCACATTCATTTACAAGGCCTTTTAATTCATCGCAATAGGTCTTGCTTTCTGCAGCCTTTTTCAGGTCTATGCAGCGGCTGTCCCATGTTGGAATTTGTACGCCTAAAAAGCCTAAACCTTTTGCCCAGTTACAAATACTTTTTAAATCATTGAAAGGAGGTTTATCATCTAAAAACTGGGCTAAAAAAATACCCGGGCCTTTTATCGTTTGCATATCGTTTTAATATTTTTTAAAATAATTTTTTGAACCGAACGGTAAATCCATGAGCAGCTCCATTGGCGTCGCACTCTTGTACCAAATATCATTATTGAACAGATTTGAAAACACGGCATCTGCTATTTAGCAAACATCCAAAGCCATCAAACCCTTGCCCTAAAGCCCCCTTCAGGGGGTTTGGGGGTACGCCGTCCACTTCACTTCACTTTCTCCCGAAGCCACCACCGTATCAATAAAAACCATCCCCCTGATACCGTCTTCCACGCCGGGATAATCGGCTGCTTCTTTTGGTGCAGTGGTGCCTTCAATCTTAGCCGATAAGGTCAATGCAAAGTTCCGGTAAATGTTAGCAAACGCTTCTAAATATCCTTCCGGGTGCCCGCCCGGCGTGCGGCAATTGTGTGTCGCATAACTCGATAAGCGATCGGTGTAACCGGCGCCAGCTCTCAATATCTGTGTTGGTGCATCCAGCCATTTAACGATCAGTGTATTGGGTTCCATCTGCGCCCATTCCAAGCCACCCTTTTCTCCATATACCCTTATCTTCAACGCATTCTCTTCGCCGGCTGCCACCTGCGATGCCATTAATACGCCGGCCGCACCATTATCAAATTTCAACAATACATTACCATCATCATCCAGTGCCCTGCCTTCTACCATCACATTTAAGTCCGCACACAAATGAGTAATTTTTAATCCGCTGATGTATTCTGCCAAATGAGCAGCATGTGTGCCGATATCGCCCATGCTTCCGGCTTTGCCGCTTTTGCTTGGGTCGGTGCGCCAGGCTGCCTGTGCATTGCCTTCCCGTTCGCTGAGTTTACTTAACCAACCCTGAGGGTATTCAACCCATACTTTTCTTATCTTACCCAAAGCTCCTTCTGCTACCATTGCTTTAGCCTGCTTTACCATCGGGTAACCGCTGTAGGTATGGGTAAGGCAAAGTAACAAACCGGTTTCTTCTACCAGTTTTTTTAACTCCAGCGCTTCTGCTAAATTAAAAGTGATGGGTTTTTCAATTACCACGTTAAAGCCTTTTTGTAACGCAAGTTTTGCCGGTGCAAAATGTGCAAAGTTGGGCGTAACGATGGTAACAAAATCTATTCTTTTATCTTCCGGTAACTGGCTTTCTTTTTCCAGCATTTCTTCATAATTCAGGTAAGTTCTTTCAGGAGATAAAAACAATAACTCACCGGATTCTTTTGCCACTGCAGGATTAATGCTCAATGCGCCGCAAACCATTTCAACCAATCCATCCATATTAAAAGCCAGCCGGTGAACAGCGCCAATAAAAGCGTCTTTACCGCCGCCGATCATGCCCATGCGTAGTTTCCTTTTCATATCAACAACCAATTTTTAAGTGAAAATTTTTGACAAGTTTACGAATAAGATTGCTGGTGCAGATAAATATTTTGTGCTGTAGAATGAAGGATGTTAAATCAATTGATACTATTTTATCAATTCATAAATTGCAAACGTTTGAAGCGGTTTATTTTTTGCCCATTCATAAAAAAAGAATGGTACAACACGGTAAATGGTAAATAAAAATTTACATTTAGCTTTTCAACCCATATTGCCACCGTAAACCACATTTTTTGCTATTATGAAAAATACCACCAGGATACAGTTGAGTGTCATGATGTTCCTTAATTTTTTTATCTGGGGAGGATGGTTTGTAACCCTTGGTACTTTTTTAAACAACAATCTTCATGCATCCGGCGCAGAAACCGGTGCTGTTTTTTCTACTCAATCCTGGGGCGCTATCATTGCTCCGTTTATTATTGGCTTAATTGCTGACCGCTACTTTAATGCAGAAAAAATATTGGGCGTGCTGCACATCATCGGCGCTGTTGTAATGTATCAACTGTACAAGGCAGAAACAATCGGTTCCTTTTATCCTTATGTATTGACTTACATGATTGCTTACATGCCAACACTGGCGCTGGTAAATTCGGTTGCTTTCAATCAAATGGGCAATCCTGAAAAAGAATTTTCTTCCATTCGTGTATTCGGTACGTTGGGTTGGATCGTTGCCGGCCTGGCCATCAGCTATATCTTTCACTGGGATTCTAAAGAAGGCACAGAATCAGGATTGTTGAAAAACACTTTTCTCATGGCTTCTGCTGCTTCATTGGTATTGGGAATATTCAGTTTCACTTTACCTAAAACGCCACCTAGGAAAAATACCGGCGAAAAGGTAAGCGTAAGCGAATTGCTCGGCTTAAACGCATTGAAATTATTGAAAGATAAAAACTTTGCCATCTTCTTTATCTCTTCCATTCTTATCTGTATTCCATTGGCTTTCTACTATCAAAATGCCAATGCCTTTTTATCAAATATCGGTATGGATAATCCTACCGGCAAAATGACGATCGGGCAAATTTCAGAAGTTTTATTCCTCTTGCTATTACCGGTTTTCTTTTCAAAATACGGCTTCAAAAAAACTATTTTAGTTGGTATGCTTGCATGGGCAGTGCGTTATGCGTTGTTCGCTTATGGTAATGCCGGTTCACTCAGTTTTATGCTCATTATCGGCATTGCACTGCATGGTGTATGTTATGATTTCTTCTTTGTATCCGGTCAAATTTATACCAATGCAAAAGCTGGCGAAGCATACAAAAGCGCTGCACAGGGTTTGATCACTTTGGCTACCTATGGTGTAGGTATGCTGATCGGCTTTTGGGTGGCGGGTATGATCACGGATCATTATAAAACAGGAGAATCATTTGATTATAAAATGATCTGGTTGATTCCTTCCGGCATTGCGCTGGCGGTATTCCTCATTTATGCTGCAGCCTTTAAAGATGAGCCGAAAGAAACGGTTAAATTGTAACGATTTATTATTGAACGCTTGTTATTAGTGGATATGAAAAAATCAAACCGCAGGGACATGATAAAAAATATTGCCGGTGGATCATTGGCAGTGGCTGCCATGGCCGCTTTACCTGCCTTTAAAAACAACCACAACAGCGGTGATGCAAAACTGAAAGGCAATGTGAACCATTCTGTTGCCCGCTGGACATACGATGCGTTGTCTCTCGATGAATTATGCCAGGCGGTAAAAGCAATTGGCTTTGGCGCCATCGACCTGCTTCCTCCTAAAGATTGGCCAACCATTAAAAAATACGGGTTGTATTGTTCCATGTGTTACATCAATGGAGAAGTCAGTCTTACCAATGGTTTCAATCATACTCAATACCACGATCAACTCGTAAAAGAATACCTGGAAGTAATTCCGATGATGGTGGAAGCCGGGTATAAAAACCTGATCTGTTTCAGCGGCAACCGCAATGGAATGGATAATGAAACCGGTTTAAAAAATTGTGTTGAAGGCCTAAAGAAGATCATGCCAACGGCAGAAAAGAATGGTATCATCATCCAGATGGAATTGTTTAACAGCAAGGTCAACCACCCCGATTATATGGCCGATAACAGTGCCTGGGCAATTGAATTATGCAAGCGCTTAGGCTCTCCCAATTTTAAATTGCTGTATGATATTTATCAC